>NZ_LT635895.1 GCF_900128595.1 Buchnera aphidicola (Cinara pseudotaxifoliae) | reverse complement strand
TGTGCATAACTCTGTGCATAACTCTGTGCATAACTCTGTGCATAACTCTGTGCATAACTCTGTGCTCAGACTAAAAGACAGAGATTTTGTTAATTTTTGATCTATAATCGAACAGATAAAAAAAATTATTTTCCTTACGAAAATGATGCGCACTAACTACGATAGATGCATAATATATATATATATATATATATATGTAAAAACAGTATGTATGCTTATACTACAATAACGCGCATCATGGCAATTATCTCGGATATATCGCGTGTATACTCTGATCACTAAATCAGTACTTTATATAAAAATATTGTAAGAAGGATCTCTTTTTATTTATAAATATATGCCATAACAGCGTATCCTTATTTTATTATCGTTATCTATATGGAGAAATCAGTTATGCACACACCATGTACTGTTACTACCTGGAAAAAAAATACCCGATACATCATGAATCCAACAGAAATTTATCAGCACATATGTGCTGATAAAAAAAATACACTGTTACTCGAGTCTTCTGAAATAAACACTAGGAAACAAACAACTAGTACAATTATTGTAGATAGCGCTCTACGTATTACTGCAGTGCACAATAGGCTAAAAATTAAAGCCCTATCAAAAAACGGCGTCTCTTTATTGATGCAACTGGACACAGTGATTCCTTCAGATATAGTCTTAAAAACTACAGAATGTCTGCGCATCATGCAGTTTTCACTGAATGCTACTCATGTCGAAGAGGACCAAAGATTATTGTGTCCATCTATATTTGATTGCTTCCGATGGTTGATACAGGTAATACATACAGCTAATGGCTCATCAACATCTCTATTTTTTGGAGGATTACTCGCTTATGATTTAATCCATTCATTTGAATATATTCCTCGCACAAGTACGTTTTCTCCCTGCCCTGATCTATGCTTTTACCTAGCAGAATCAATGGTAATTTTTGACCACAATAAAAAAAACACGCAGATACAAGTGCATGCTTTTACTGCAAATCGTACCGAAAGAAATCGGTTGCGTGCACGCATGAAAAAACTATACCATATATTACAAAAGCCTAGACCTACATCTTTTTCCGATCTAACAGTCTCCTCTAAAAAAATACGTGTCACAAGCAATCTGAGTGATTCTGCGTTTGCAGATACTATTGATCGCATGCATGAACTCATTAAACAAGGTGAGGTGTTTCAAGTGGTTCCTTCCAGGCAATTTTATTGTACATGCACACAACCTTTCTCTGCATATGTTGTTTTGAAACATATGAATCCGAGTCCATATATGTTTTTTATGCAGGATACTCGATTTATATTATTTGGAGCATCGCCCGAAAGTTATTTAAAATATAATTCTGATAAACGCATCATTCAATTGTATCCTATTGCTGGAACTCGTCCACGCGGACTTCATGCGGACGGAAAAATCGATACAGACCTAGACAACCGTATTGAGCTATCCTTACGCACTCATCCAAAAGAATTATCGGAACATCTCATGTTAGTTGATTTAGCGCGCAATGATTTAGCTAAAGTATGTCGAACAGGTAGTCGATATGTATCGCGCCTAATGGATGTAGAAAAGTATTCTCATGTCATGCATTTAGTGTCCTGCGTCACTGGAGTATTAAAAGATAATCTGGATGTTTTTCATGCATATCAATCCTGTATGAATATGGGAACACTGACCGGAGCACCTAAATTACGCGCTATGCAGTTGATTGCACAACATGAAAAAACGAATAGAGGAGCATATGGAGGTTCTGTAGGATATTTTACCGGATCAGGATCTTTTGATGCATGTATTGTTATTCGTTCAGCTTTTGTTAAAAACAATATAGCAACTGTACAGTCTGGAGCAGGTATTGTATACGATTCTATTACCCATGAAGAGATAGAAGAAAGTAAAAATAAAGCTAGTGCTGTTTTGCAATCAATTGCTCAAACACACTACCTTGATGTAGGAGAATAATACTGTGTCAGATATTCTTTTATTAGATAATTTAGATTCATTTACATACAATTTAGTTGATTCATTACGTTCGTTTCACCAGATAGTTACTGTGTATCGCAATACCACACCGGTGTCCATTCTTATTTCAGCACTAGCAGGCATGCACCATCCTATAGTAGTTCTTTCTCCCGGTCCAGGTACACCGAGCGCAGCAGGGTGTATGCTTGAATTCATTGATTTAATAAAAGGGAAAATTCCTATACTAGGTATTTGTCTAGGACATCAAGCAATCGTATGTGCATACGGAGGAATAGTAGATACAACATCCAACATCGTGCATGGAAAAACATCTTGTATTTTACATGATCAGAAGGATATGTTTTCTGCGCTACCTAATCCTTTAGTAGTAGCGCGTTACCACTCTCTTTTATGTACCTCCGTTCCTTCCACTCTCTGTGTAAACGCGCACTATAAAAAAGCGGTGATGGCAGTAAAACATATATACGACCGTATTTGCGGTTTACAATTTCATCCTGAATCTATTTTAACCCCTTTAGGATGCAGTATCCTGCAACACACACTTCAGTGGTTGCGTCAAACCTGTTGAAACAAGAATCAAAACATTATATGTGTGTATTTTTCTGTTCCATTTTTCTAAAACAAGCAAAATTTGTGTGCATAACTCTGTGCATAACTCTGTGCATAACTCTGTGCATAACTCTGTGCATAACTCTGTGCATAACTCTGTGCATAACTCTGTGCATAACTCTGTGCTCAGACTAAAAGACAGAGATTTTGTTAATTTTTGATCTATAATCGAACAGATAAAAAAAATT
>NZ_LT635894.1 GCF_900128595.1 Buchnera aphidicola (Cinara pseudotaxifoliae) | reverse complement strand
AAGAAATTTTTATAAAAATATATACTTAAATTAAAATATGTAGTAATTGTGATACTTTAAATGTTTCGCTAGGTAGACTATGGTACTGGGTGTTGGGCTAATTGCCGCAACCTCACGTACTCTAAATCAACTTTTCTTTTTAAATCAATTAAACCTATAGAACACAATTCTTCAACTGAATATCTTTTTATTAGGTTTTTTAAAATTTGTGAACGAGCGTACTTTTCTTCTAATTGAATTATTTTTAAAGCTTGTTTTTTCTGTCTGCTAAACATGTGTCTTGAGTTTCTAAAACAAAAAGCTTTTCTAATGTATTTATCTTTTTCTTTCTGCTCAACTTCAAAAAGATTTATTTGAAATTTTTTTTGTTGTGTTCTCCGGATATTTATCCATTGTAACTGAGCAATTCTAGTTTGTATTAATTGTGATTGAGAAATATTGAATAACATAAAAAATAAAGGTTGTAAAAATATAATTTTAGGAATATATGTTCCTAAAATTTTGTCCCATACTTTTTGACAACTAATTAATCCAATTGGTTCCATAAAATCAGTGATTAATCGCGAAGCTCTAGTGATAGACTTATTACCCGCGCTAGAGTATGTAGATAATCCACATGCGTCCGATAATTTCTCTACAGAGGCCATGACTAGGGTAGAGGCGATGTTGAAATGATACAGCATGGCTTGTACCATAGCCCGAAGAGCACGAGCTCGATGTTCGTTTAAACGTCTTTTACGTGGAAGAGTTCGTCCAGTAATTGGGTTTTTAAAATTACAAATAGATAAATAAATTTTATTTTGAGCTACGTCAATCGTCGCAGAACGTTCCATGGCATATCGAATGAAAATAGGACGTTTTTTATGATTTTCTGGTTGAATAAACTGTGGATATGGATTATATACATATTTTTTTTCTGACATGGATAACCTATAGTAAATTATTATAAAATCATTAATTATACAAACTAAACAACAACTACTATTTCTAATAGAATACACGAGAAATAGTTTTTTAAAAATTAATTATTTACTGAGTTTTTCAAGCTCTTTGTTAACTTGCGTAGATTTCCAAATATAGTTTAATACATTCACCATTGCTTGCGCTGAAGCTTCAATGATGTCAGTGGCTAAACCTACTCCATGAAAATTTCGTGATTTATATTGCACTACAATATCTACTTTTCCTAATGCATCTTTACCTTCTCCATTAGCAACCAAGTGAAATTTTTTTAAAGTAATAGAATACAAAGTTGCTTTGTTTAAAGCTTGATAAATTGCATCCACAGGACCATTACTAGTAGTGGCTTTTTGGATGTTTGTTTCCTTTCCACAAATTAAAATAATAGATGCTACAGACAAACCTGATAATTTAGATTGTACGTCGAAATATTCTAATTTAAAGTATTCTCGAAGACTTTGTTGTTTTTTAAAAAATGCTAAAGCTTCTAAGTCATAATCAAAAATTCGTCCTTTTTTATCAGCTAATTTTAAAAAATCAATATATAACTCATTTAAATTATAATCATCTTTTCGATACCCCATTTGTTGCATACGATGTTTAACAGCAGCTCTTCCAGAACGAGAAGTTAAATTTAATTTACAATGATTCAATCCAATAGAAATCGGATCAATAATTTCGTAATTTTCTCGATTTTTTAATACTCCATCTTGATGGATACCAGAAGAATGTAAAAATGCATTTTTTCCTATAATTGCTTTATTTGCTGAAATAGGCATATTGCAAAATTGACTAACTGTTTTACTGGTTTTATAAATTTCTTTTAGATTAATATTAGTGTATTTATTTAAAATATCTCGATGTACATGTAACGCCATAATTACTTCTTCTAAAGCTGTATTTCCTGCTCTTTCACCTAAACCGTTCATAGTTCCTTCAATCTGTTTAGCACCAGCTTCAATAGCGCTAATGGAGTTTCCTACGGCCATTCCTAGGTCATTATGACAATGAACTGAAACAATAATTTTGTGTATATTTTTTACTTTTTGAAATACAGAAGAAATGATATTTTTAAATTGTGTAGGAGTAGTATATCCAACTGTATCTGGAATATTAATAGTGGTAGCTCCTGCTTCTATTACGGATTCAATTATACTGCATAAATTATCAATAGAAGTACGTCCTGCGTCTTCACATGAAAATTCAACATCATCAGTGTAACGTTTTGCTTGAATAACAGAAGATGTTGCCATATCTATAATTTCATTAAAATTTTTTTTTAATTTAGATGATATATGTAAATTAGAAGTTCCCAAAAAAAGATGAATTCTAAAGTTCTGAGCATATTTCATAGATTTTGCAGCTATATCAATATCTTTAAACAAACAGCGAGCTAAACTACATATTTTGCTTTTTCTAAGAACTTTAGAAATAGATTGTATCGATTGAAAATCTCCTGGTGATGAAACAGGAAAACCTGCTTCAATAACATCTACCCCCATGCGTTCTAAAGCTAAAGCAATTTGTATTTTTTCATTTGGGTTTAAACTAGCTTGTAAAGCTTGTTCGCCATCACGTAATGTTGTATCTAAAATAATGATTCTTTCTTTCATATATATCTCGTAAATTAATTAATAGAAAACATTTAGAATTTATTTTCCTTCAGATGATTCATTTTTAAAAATAAAAATCATCTAAGGAAATTTTTTTTATTTTGAAATTAATAATATAAATAAAATATTTTTTTAATAAAAATTATATACAGAATGATTTTTTTCATAAAAATCTATTTTCTTTTCATGTTTTAAAGTATAATCAATATTATCAAACCCGTACATAATTGATTGTTTATGAACGGAATCAATCATAAATTTAATACAATAACTATCAATTACTACGGTTTCTTTTAATAAATTAATCATACATAAGACATTTTTTTTCTTTTTTAGTATTAAAAATAATTTATCTATTATTTTTTTGGATAAGGAAATTAATAACAAACGATTGTTCAAGCAATTGTTTATAAAAATATCAGAAAAACTATGTGCAATAATTACTTTAAAACCATAATCCATTAAAGCCCAAACAGCATGTTCTCGAGATGATCCGCATCCAAAGTTATTACGTGTTAATAAAATGCTAGCATTACGATAAATTTTTTTATTTAAAACAAAATCAGGATTTTTTAATGTATTGTTAGATTTTAAAAATCTCCAATTAAAAAATAATTTTTTACCAAATCCAACTTTATCAATTTTTTGTAAAAACTGTTTAGGAATAATGATATCAGTATCAATATTAGATGTATCAAAAGGAGCTACAATACCTATGTGTTGTATAAATTTTTGCATTATAATAAAATTATCTCAAAAGGTTTATAAAAAAATAATTAAACATTAACGAATTTTCCATACAAAGCTGTTTGTGCAGCTAACCAAGGACTCATTAAATGAGTTCGACCATTCAATCCCTGTCTTCCTTCAAAATTTCTATTACTAGTAGAAGCACATCTTTCGTAAGGTTTTAACTGATCTTCATTCATACCTAAACACATGGAACAACCAGCATGCCGCCATTGAAAACCAGATTTTTTAAAAATCTTATCTAAACCTTCTTTTTCAGCTTGTTTTTTTACTAAACCGGATCCAGGAACAATTAATGCTTCTATATTATCCGCAATTACTTTGTTTTTAACTACTGAAGCCACTATTCGCAAGTCTTCAATACGAGAATTAGTACAAGAACCGATAAATACTTTGTTAATTGGAATATTAACTAAACTAGTTCCAGGTTTTAATCCCATATACTCTAAAGATCTTTTTGCATTTTCTAATTGATCCTTATCTCGAAAAGATTTTAATTTTGGAATTTTATTTTTAATAGAAATTACTTGTGACGGATTAGTTCCCCATGTTATTTGAGGAGATAAATTTGATATATCAATAGATATATCTTTTTCAAAAATAGATTTTGATCCAGACTTTAATAAATTCCATAGTTTCGTATATTCTTTCCAGGATTTGTTTTTAGGAACAAAATTTTTATTTTTTAAATATTCATAAGTGATATTATCAGGTTGAATAATTCCGGATTTTGCACCTAATTCAATGGCCATATTACAAATAGTCATTCGATTTTCCATACTCATTTTTTTTACAATAGGACCAGTAAATTCAATAACATAACCAGATCCACCTGAAGTACCAAGTTGATGAATAATCTTTAAAATAATATCTTTAGAATATACATTTTTTTGTAAAGATCCATAAATATATATACGCATATTCTTCATATAATTTTGCGGTAATGTTTGTGTAGCTAAAACATGCTCTACTTCAGAAGTACCTATTCCAAAAGCTAACGCACCAAAAGCTCCGTGAGTTGAAGTATGTGAGTCTCCACAAACAACTGTCATTCCAGGTAAAGTCATACCTTGTTCAGGACCCACAACATGTACAATACCTTGATTCGTGTTTTTTAAATCATAACAAGAAATATTAAAATCATGACAATTTTTTAATAAAGTTGACATTTGTATTTTTGCCATTTCAGTAGAAGAATCAGAGTCCCTAGAGAGAGTGGGGACATTGTGGTCCATGGTCGCAAATGTTTTTTGAGGTCTGCGCACGACTCTGTTTTTTTCTCTTAATCCACTAAATGCCTGAGGGGAAGTTACTTCATGTATTAAATGAAGATCAATATATATAATTGGTGTAATAGTTTCATTATTATATATTAAATGTGAATTAAATATTTTTTGATATAACGTTGTATTCATTCTTTTATTATCTCAGATAAAGTTTTAGCAATATTAGTCCCCATTTGATTAGTATGTATATAATTTTTACCATCTGAAATGTCTATTGTTCGGTACCCTTTCTTTAAAGTTTTTATTACAGCCAACTCAATTTTTTCAGCTATATATTTTAAGTTTAAAGAGTATTTAAAAAGTAAAGCTAAAGAAAGAATTTGAGCAATAGGATTAGCTAAATTTTTACCTTTTAAATCAGGAGCTGATCCTCCAGCAGGTTCAAATAATCCAAAAAATTTTTTATTCAGACTAGCTGAAGGCAACATTCCAATTGAACCTGTTAACATGGCACATTCATCAGATAAAATATCACCAAACATATTGGAACATAATAAAACGTCAAATTGACTAGGATTTTTTATAAGCTGCATGGCAGCGTTATCGATGTATAAGTGATGTAACGTAACTTCTGGAAATTGTTTGGACACTGCAGTAACTACTTCTCTCCATAAAACTGAACTTTCTAAAACATTTGCTTTATCTACAGACACAACAATCTTTCTTCTTTTTAAAGATAAGCTAAAAGCAACTTTTGCAATTCTTTCAATTTCTTTAGTAGAATAAATTTCTGTATCAAAAGCAGAAATATTTTTTTTATCAAATGTATTTCTTCCTTTAGGTAAACCGAAATATATGCCTCCTACAAGCTCTCGAACACATAAGATATCAAATCCATTACTTACTATATCTTCTCGCAGCGGAGAAAGCTTTTTTAAGGCGTTAATCAACTTAATAGGTCTAATGTTAATGAATAAATCAAAAAATTGTCTGAGTGGTAATAAAGCGCCTCTTTCGGGTTGTTTTTTTTTAGATAAACATGACCACTTTTTTCCTCCTACAGATCCAAATAAAATAGCATCAGAATTAATACAACCATCTAGTGTTTTTTTGGGTAAAGGAGTACCAAATTTATCAAATGCTACACCACCAATATCGAATTCTCGAGTATTTATTTTATAACCTGACTGACAATTAATAACGTTTAAAACTTTGTATGCTTCTAACATAACTTCAGGTCCAATTCCATCGCCTGGAAGTACAGCTATACTGAATGATTTTTTCATTGATAATCTTCTTATAATTTCTAAAAATAATTGATTGAATTACAGTATACTATATTAAAGGTATTATTTCTTTCTTTTTTTTTTTTTTTTTTTTAAAAGGTTATTTTGCATCTATTTTTTACTAAACAATCTTTTTTTTTTTTTTTTAATAGTTCATACTT
>NZ_LT635893.1:300000-446627 GCF_900128595.1 Buchnera aphidicola (Cinara pseudotaxifoliae) | reverse complement strand
AAACAAAAAAACTAAAAAATTAGTTGTCTAAAAAGAGAAAGGATAGACTGCATGTTCAGTATTTTTAAAAAAATTTGGAAAAAAGAAATAAATATGTTATTATTTTTAATAATTTAAGAAAAAAAAATTCATTCTTGAAAATATCAGTGTTGAAAACATATGAAAAGAAATAATTTTATAGGATTTTTAAAAAAATACTCTTACTTTTTGTTTTTTTTAGTTTTTTTTTCATTATCAATCTGTACAATTGTAATGAGAAAAAATCATGAATTAAATAGTAGCAAAAAAAATATTGAAGAATTTAAAGACATAGTGGATAATTTAAAAAAAAAAACTGATCTAGTCAGCCATAAACAGAATTTTTTAAAAAAAAATCGCAATATATATTCTGTATTAATTGGAGTTAATTTATCTAAACAATTATTTCAAAAAAAAAAATATACACAAGCTGCTGATGTATTAAAAAAAATTTTACTCATTACTCAAGAAGAAAATTTAATTTTTTATATAAAACTAAATTTAGTAAAAATATACGTTAAAAAAAAAGACTTTTCCTCTGCCCTAGAGATTATTAACTGTGTTAATGATCGTGTATGGAAACCGTTATTTCAGGAATACAGAAAATATATTTATTTAAGAAAGAGATCAATATAATGATCCTAAAAATTACTTTAGTAGGTAGATCAAATGTAGGAAAATCTAGTATATTTAATTTTTTAACTCAAAATAATTCTTCTCTTGTTAGTAGTACAAAACAGACTACACGTGATAGAAATTATGGTTTTTTTTTTATTAAAAATCATAAATTTTGTGTCATTGATACCGCAGGTATTGAATATATAGAAAAACTAGAAGGAAAAGAAAGTTTACAAATAGATTCATATAAGCAAACTAGAATAGCAATGTATGAATCGAATTTTTTGATTTTTGTAGTTGATGCATACACAGGAGTAACACATTTAGATTTTTTTATATTAAAAAAAATAAGAAAAACTAATAAACCGATTTTTTTATTGATAAATAAAATTGATAAAATTAACTTAAATAGTCATGTGGTTGATTTTTATAATTTTGGGATTGAAAAAATTTGTAAAATTTCCATACTTCATCGTTCCGGGATATCTGATTTTTTTGAAAAAATATGGATTTTTTATAAAGAAATATTTGAAAAAAAATATAATAAAGATATTTTTTATAATTCATTTAAATCTGAAATTTGTATAAATGTTTGTTTTTTAGGAAAACCGAATTCAGGAAAATCTACTTTAATTAATAGTTTATTAAATAAAAATAGAATGATTACTAGTCCTATTCCAGGCACTACAAGAGATATTATTAAAGATTCTTTGTATTATAAAAATATTGAATATATTTTTACAGATACTGCAGGAATAAAAAAAAGAAACAAAAGGAGTACTTTTTTAGAGCATATATCTGAAAAAAATTCTATTAATATAATTCAACGTAATCAAGTTGTAGTTATTGTTATAGATGCTTTTGTAGGAGTATGTGCGCAAGATTTATCTATAATTCATACTACTATAAAATCTGGAAAATCTTTTTTTATTGTCTTAAACAAGTGGGATTTAATTTCATTGACTAAAAAAACAAAAATTAAAAATTTTATTAAAAATCGTTTACGATTTATTAAAAACATCACTGTTATTTATATGACTGCATTATATAAAACAGGAATGTCTAAAATTATAAATCAAATAAATATTATTTATAAAGAGTCTTTGAAAACTTTTAGCACTTCATATTTGACAAATATTTTAAATCAAGCGATATTACAACACCCTTTACCTTCGGGTGTAACTGGAAAAGTAATACGATTAAAATATGCACATCTTGGACAGAAAAATCCAATATTTATTATCATCCATGGTACTCAAATACAACATATACCATTAACATATAAAAAATATTTAATGCATTTTTTTCAAAAAGAACTACAAATCCAGAATACACCCATTAAGTTATTTTTTAAAAATAATATTAATCCATATATTCATAAAAAAAACAGAAAATAAATTTAATTTATTCATTAGTATGGTTTACATGGTATAAAGGTATTTCCACCTCTATGTCTTCCGTTCCTAAACGAGCCTGACACCCTAATCGACTATGCTTCTCTAAACCCCACGCTTTGTCTAGTAAATCTTCTTCTTTTTCGTAGCAAGGAGACAAAGAAGAAAAACCTTTTCTAATAATGCAATGGCATGTACAACATGCACATGATTTTTCACATGCATGTTCCATTTTTATTTTATTAGATAAAGCTATGTCAAGAATTGTTTCTCCTGTTTTTCCTTGTACAGATAATCCTTTTGGTAATATAAATTTATGAGGATAAAAGATTATATTTGGCATAATTCATTTCCATATTTTAAATAATTTATAATAATATTTTTTATAAGAAAACATCCATTGATATTTTCATATCTTTTTTAAATTTTTTTGATAATGTAATATACATTATTTTTTTTTGTCATTATTTTTGTAATGATATACAGTATCCATTTTGACTCTATGTTTAATTTTAGATATTTTTTCTTGTACTATTACAGACAATAAACCATCTACGTCTATATGAAATATAATAATTATCTTTATTTCTCCTGCTTTTTTAGGTGGTAATTTTTTGATTTTAAATTTTTTTAGTAGTTTGCAATTTTTTACGTATTTATTTTCTCCTTGAAAAATGTTTATACAAAATCCTGTTTGATTATCCTTAAATGTAGTAAATATTTTTACTACTTCAGTAGGTATTTTTGATCCTTTTACTATCATTTTTTCCATAATCCCGCCTAGTAATTCGATTCCAATAGAAATGGGTATTATGTCTAATAATAATATTGATTGTATATTTTGGTTTCTTTTATAATGTAAAAAATTTGCTTGTAATCCTGCTCCACAAGCGACTACTTCTATCGGATTAATTAACTGTGAAGGTTTTTTTTTAAAAAAATCATGAATTTTTTTACGAATTAAAGGAATGTAAGTAGATCCGCCAACTAAAATTATATCTTTAACTTGCTTTTTTTTTATTTTAGCATCTTGTAATGCTTGCTTCAATATGCTTAATGTTTTTTGAACATACGGATAAATTAATTTATTGAATTCTAAAACTGAACAGTTTATTTGTGAGTTTAAAAATTTCATTGTAACAAATGATTTTTTGCTTAATTGAATTTTGATTTTTTCAGCAATAATAAGTAATGTTTTAAATAATTTTTGAGTAAAAAATGGTTTTTTCTTCATTTTAGAATATAAAAAACAAGCTAATAGATTATCGAAATCATCTCCTCCTAATTGACAATCACCATTAGTTGAAAGAACCTCAAAAATTCCTTCTGATATCTTTAAAATAGATATGTCAAATGTACCTCCCCCTATATCATATATACAAATAAATCCTTTTCTTTTTTTTTCTAAACCATAAGCAACAGCTGCTGCAGTTGGTTCATTTAATAGTCTTAATAGCTTTATTTTGCTTAATTTTGCAGATTTTCTGATTATTTTTTTTTGTATATTATTAAAGTATGCCGGAACTGTTATAATGACTCCACAAATAGATGTTTGGAATTTTTTTTCTATTTTATTTTTAATATAAGTAAAAATTTTTTGAATGATATCAGAAACAGTTATTTCTCCTGCATTTGTATGAAAGGTTAGTTCGTTATTTTTGTTACAAGATATTTTATACGGAATATTTATTTTTTTTTTTTTAATTCAGAATATGAAATTCCAATAAATCTTTTTATAGATGTGATGGTGTTTTCAACATCTGTATGTAAAAATTTTTGAGCTTTCCAACCTATAATAGTGTGATTTTTTTTAAAATGTATTATTGTAGGAAAAAATTTTTTTTTATTAAATGCTTTTAAAATAACTGTTTTATTGTTTATTACAGTAGATACTAAACAATATGTAGTTCCAAAATCTATTCCTATGATAATTTTTTTTTTTTTCATAATTTTATCTCTTTTTTATTAATTGATTTACTTTTAAAATATTGAGCTTTTTTAATAATTTTACGTGTAAATGATATACGATAAAAAATTTGATCTGCATAATCTATTTTTTTTTCTTCAATTGCTTTATTGAACTGTGAAAAATATAATTTTAATTTGATTTTTTCTTTTTTTATAAAATTATTTATATTAGAATATGCATTTAACTTTTTATATATTTTTTGTATTTTTTCATTTAATTTAAATTGTTCTATTAATATTTTTTTTTGATACAAATTATTATTTTCCAAATAAATATTTTTTTTTTTGTTTATATCTAACAAATATTTAGCTCGAGTAAATTTTTTTTTTAAAATGTTAAATCCTTGATTTATCTTAATAGACATTGATAATTGATTCATTTTTCTTTTTTTTTTTTCTTTTGTTATATCCGGATGATGTTTTTTTTGAAGCAAATAAAAATTTTTTGTTAATTTTTTTTTATCAATATTAAATTTTTGTGTAAGTTTAAATAAGTTAAAGTAATTCATTAGTGACCTATAAAATAAATTATCATTTTTAAAAAAAAATAAGTATATATAAATATATAAATTTTTATTTTATATTATTTAATATATGTTCTAGTGCTGAACATAGCATATTTATTTTCAGCACTAATGTATTTTAATTAGTTAGATATTTTTTTTTTATGATTTTTATGGTAATTAGCAATAGCTCCTTTGATTGCATCTTCTGCTAAAATTGAACAATGAATTTTAACTGGAGGTAAATCCAGTTCTTTGGCTATATCGGTATTTTTTATTTTATTAGCTTCTTTTAATGTTTTTCCTTTAACCCATTCAGTCATTAATGAACTAGCAGCAATAGCAGATCCACACCCATATGTTTTAAAACAAGCATCTTCTATTACATTTTTTTGATTTACTTTTATTTGTAATTTCATTACATCTCCACAAGCAGGAGCTCCGACTAAACTGGTTCCAATGTTTTTTTCTTTTTCTGGAAATGATCCAACATTTCTTGGATTTTCATAATGATCTAATACTTTTTTGCTGTAAGCCATAATTTTAAATTTTCCTATATGAAAGTATTAATTCCAAATAATTTTTTTCATATTAATACCTGATTGAAACATTTCCCAAAGAGGAGATAGTCTTCTTAATTTATCAACGGCATTTCGAATTGCTATTATAGCATATTTAATTTCTTCTGATGTTGTAAAGCGTCCTATAGAAAATCTAATAGAGCTATGTGCTAACTCATCTTTTATTCCTATAGCACGTAAAACGTATGATGGTTCTAGACTTGCTGATGTACAAGCAGATCCAGAAGATACTGCTAAATTTTTTAAAGCCATTAATAGTGATTCACCTTCAATAAAGTTAAAACTAATATTAATTATATTGTAAGTAACATAAGAAAAATTACTGTTTAAATAAATTTCTTGAATATCAGATAAACCATTCCATAACATATTACGTAGATGTTTTGCATGCGACATATCTTTTTTCATTCTTTTTTTTAAAATTTTACATGCTTTTCCAAAACCTACAATTTGATGAACAGGCAGTGTTCCTGAACGAAATCCTCTTTCATGTCCACCTCCATGTATTTGAGGAGATAATCTAATTCTTGGTTGTCTGCAGATATACAATGCTCCTATTCCTTTTGGTCCATATATTTTATGAGCAGAAAACGATAATAAATCAACTGGTATTTTTTGAGTATTTATGTTTATTTTTCCAATGCTTTGTGTAGCATCTACATGAAAAAAGATATTTTTATATCTACAAAATTGACCTATTTCTTTGATGTTTTGAATTGATCCAATTTCATTGTTTATATGCATAATAGAAATTAATAAAGTGTTATGGTTAATAACTTCTTGAATTTGAGAAATATCGATAATACCGTATTTGTTTGGTTTTAAATACGTTACTTCACATCCTTGATATTCTAAATATCGGCAACAATCTAACACTGATTTATGTTCTATTTGACTGGTAATAATATGTGTTTGTTTTTTTTTGTGGAACTCATAAATTCCTTTAATAGCTAAATTATTTGATTCTGTGGCTCCGGAAGTAAAAATTATTTCTCTAGCGTCTGCATGAATTAAGTTAGCAATTTCATTTCTAGCTATATCAACTGCTTCTTCTGCTTTCCATCCAAACTTATGTGATCTAGAGGCTGGATTTCCAAAAATATCATTCAAAGAATAATATTTATTCATTTGTTTTTTTACTAAAGGATCTACGGGAGTAGTAGCTGCATAATCTAAATAAATAGGAAATTTCATTTTTAAACCTCACTTGATAATTATGTATATAGCATGTATAAAATAATTTAATACATTAAATATTGACTTTTTTTTATTTAATCATTTTATATATAACGTGTAAATTATAAAATGTAAGCGATTAATTAAATATTAAATATTTAAAATAATTAATTAATAATTTTTTTAAAATACATTAACTATTTTGCGTAGTTGTGTTTTTTTAATCTCTCAGGTATAATATTTGAAAATAAAATTTTTATATTTTTTAAAAATTTATATTAGGGACGTAGTTCAATACGGTAGAGCGTTGGTCTCCAAAACCAAAAGTTGTGGGTTCGAATCCCTCCGTCCCTGTAAATAAATTAAATTTTTATAAAATAAATTAATGTTAATTATTTTTTTAGTCATTTTTCATATGTTTATCTTACCAAAATTTACCTATCATAAGTAAACAAATTTTGTAATAATTAAACACAATTTTTAACAACTAGTATTTAATATATAAAATATATGTTTATACAGATATTTTGTAAATAAAAATATTGTATTTTTTAAAATTTTATGTAAAAAAGAGTTTATTCCATGCCAATATATCGTTCTTCAACAACTATTAACGGTAGAAATATGGCCGGAGCAAGAGCATTATGGCGTGCGACCGGCGTACAAGATAAAGATTTTGGTAAACCAATTATTGCGGTAGTTAATTCATTCACTGAATTTGTACCCGGTCATATACATTTACGCAAATTAGGTAAATTAGTTTCTGATCAAATTTCTAAGTATGGAGGAATTCCTAAAGAATTTAATACAATTGCTATTGATGATGGAATCGCTATGGGACATTCTGGTATGTTATATTCATTACCTTCAAGAGAGTTAATAGCAGATTCTATTGAATATATGATTAATGCTCATTGTGTTGATGCTATGGTATGCATATCTAATTGTGATAAGATTACTCCAGGCATGCTACTGGCTTCTTTACGACTAAACATTCCTTCCGTCTTTGTTTCTGGAGGACCTATGGAGTCAGGAAAAGTAATAATTGATGACCATACCATTAAAATTGATTTAGTCGACGCTATTACTCACGGAGCTAATCAAAATACTTCACAAAAAACTTTATCTGAAATAGAGCATTCTGCTTGTCCAACGTGTGGTTCATGTTCTGGAATGTTTACCGCTAATTCTATGAACTGTTTAACTGAAGCTATTGGGTTGTCTTTTCCTGGAAACGGAACGATTTTAGCTACTCATACTGATAGAAAAGATTTGTTTTTGAAAGCTGGTGAAGTTATTGTTAAAAATACACAAGATTATTACAAAAATAACAATATAAGCTTATTGCCTAGAAGTTTAGTCAACCGCTCTACACTGAAGAATGCTATGATTTTAGATATTGCTATGGGTGGATCTACTAATACTGTATTACATTTATTAGCTATGGCTCACGAAGCAAAAATCAATTTTTCTATGAAAGATATTGATCACTTATCTAGAATAGTCCCCCATTTATGTAAACTTTCTCCTAGCACTACTAGATATCATATGGAAGATTTACATCGTGCTGGAGGAGTGATTGGTATTTTGTCTGAATTAAACAAAATTAATTTATTGAAAACATCGGTTTTAAATATATTAGGGTTAACATTAAAAAAAATTATTAAACAATATGATATAATGAATATATTAAATAAAGATAAGTTTCATTTTTATTCATCTGGTCCTCAAGGCATAAAAACAGTGATTCCTTTTTCACAATCATTTAGATGGCCTACATTAGATGTAGATCGTGTTCATGGTTGTATTCGATCTAAAAAATATGCATATAGTCAAGACGGAGGATTAGCTGTATTACAGGGTAATTTAGCAACACGTGGTTGTATAGTTAAAACAGCTGCAATTAATAAAAAAAATATGATATTTTCAGGACCAGCTAAAGTATATGAAAGTCAAGATGAAGCTGTTAATGCTATCTTAGACCATAAAATTTTTTCTGGTGATGTGATAGTTGTTCGATATGAAGGACCTTGTGGAGGACCAGGTATGCAAGAAATGCTTTATCCTACCACATACTTAAAATCTGTAGGATTAGATAAAAAGTGCGCATTAATTACTGATGGTCGATTTTCTGGAGGAACATCTGGAATTTCTATAGGTCATATTTCTCCCGAAGCAGCTATGAAGGGATTAATTGCTTTAGTATGTAATGGAGATATAATTAGTATCAATATTTTACAACGTAGTATTACTTTACAGGTTTCTTTTCAAGAAATAGAACGTCGAAGAATTCAAGAAGAAAAGAGAGGAAAAAAATCTTATACGCCTAAAAATCGTATACGAAATATTTCAGATGCATTAAAAATATATAGTATGTTTGCTACTAGCGCTGATACTGGAGCAGTAAGAAATTTGAAAAAAATACGTTGATTCTAATTATCAGAATTATATTTTTATATAAAATAATGATATATATATATAATATATATACAGTATATGTATAATAAATTTTAACAATTATGGTTTTTTATTTTTTTTTAAAAGGGAATATATATGAAAAATTTCTTTAATTCTCTTTCATTTAGAGAAAAATTAATAAATTTACATACTGGTTTTTTAATGGGTAAAAATGAATTTTTAAAGATAAAAAAAGTATTACAGAATAAAAATATTGTTATAATTGGATGTGGTGCGCAAGGATTAAATCAAGGACTTAATTTACGAGATTCTGGATTCAATGTTTCTTTTGCTCTGAGAAAAACTTCTATATTAAATAAATCTGATTCTTGGAAAAATGCTATTAAAGAAAATTTTTGTGTAAATACATATAAAAAATTAATTCCTAATGCTGATCTAGTAATTAATTTAACGCCTGATAAACAACATTCTCAAGTTGTTAAAAAATTACAATCTTTAATGAAAAAAAATTCTACTTTAGGATATTCTCATGGATTTAATATTGTTGAAGAAGGAGAAAAAATTCGTTCAGATATTACTGTTATTATGGTGGCTCCTAAATGTCCAGGCACTGAAGTACGACAAGAGTTTTTAAGAGGATTTGGTGTTCCTACATTAATTGCTGTACATAAAAATAATGATTTACAAAAACAAGGTTTAAATATTGCAAAAGCATGGGCTGCTGGTTTAGGTTCGCATCGTGCTGGAGTACTACGATCCTCTTTTATTGCTGAAGTAAAGTCTGACTTAATGGGAGAACAAACTATTCTATGCGGAATGCTACAAGCATGTTCTCTTGCTTGTTACGAACATCTTGTAGAAAAAGGGTATAGTTCTGATTATTCTGCTACTTTATTACAATTCGGATGGGAAAAATTAGCAGAATGTATGAAAGAAGGTGGAATAAAATTATTATTAGATCGCTTGTCTAATCCAGCCAAAATTCGTGCATATCAACTATCTTTGCAACTAAAAAACATACTTAAACCTCTATTTTGTTTACATATGGACAATATTATTTCTGGTAATTTTTCGGAGAATATGATTTTAGATTGGAAAGATGGAGATAAACAATTAATTCGTTGGAGAAAAAGTTTAAAAAAATCTTGTTTCGAGAATGCTGATATATATTCAGGAAGAAAAATTTTAGATTACGAATATTTTGATAAATGTACCTTAATGGTTGCTATGCTAAAAGCAGGTGTAGAGTTATCATTTGAAATTATGGTAGAAACAGGTATTACTCCAGCTTCTGCATATTATGAATCTTTACATGAATTACCGTTAATTACTAATACAATTTCTAGAAAAAGATTATATGAAATGAATTTAGTTATATCGGATACAGCAGAATATGGTAGTCATTTGTTTTCTGAACGAGCGCTTCCTTTGTTGAATAAATTTATGCGCACTATTCATAGTGATGATTTAGGAGAATCTATTAAGAATTGTTCTGTTAGTAATCAAGAATTACAATATGTAAATGATATGGTTAGCAATCATGCCATTGAAAAAATTGGAAGAAGATTGCGTTTATATATGAATGTTATGAAGTCTATAATAGTAAAATAAATTTTTAAATGTGAAATATTAGTATTTAATATTTTAACGAGATATATAAATTTAATTTTGTTTGAATAAAAAAGATGAATTTTAAAATCTTATTTTTAAGATATTATTTTTATGATGTTAAACAAATTTCAAAAAAAAGCTATTCATATAATTGATAATCCATGTTTAATTTTAGCTGGAGCGGGATCAGGAAAAACTAGTGTTATCATTAATAAAGTTATAACATTAATTACTATATATCGGTATGATCCTAAAAAAATTTTTGCAGTAACATTCACTAACAAAGCTGCTAAAGAAATTAAATATCGTTTATGTAAAAAATTAACTATTAAACAAATTCAAGATATTACAGTATCTACATTTCATGCTCTAGGCTTAAAAATTATTCGTAGTGAATATAAAACTTTAGGTTTAAAAAAAAATTTTACATTATTTGACGAAGATGAACAGTTACGTCTTTTAAAAAGTTTAGCTGATATTCATACAAAAAATGATGTTTTGTTCTTAAAAAAATTACTTTATCAAATTTCTAATTGGAAGAATAAATTATTGACCCCTCAATTAGTTCGCAAACAAATTCATTCTTTTGTAGAAAAAAAATATGTTTTTTTATATGAAAAATATGATTTTTTTTTAAAACAACATAATATATTAGATTTTAATGATTTGATTTTTTTACCTACTGTTTTGTTAAAGAATAATATTTATATAAGATTTTGTTGGCAAAAAAAAGTTCAATATTTGTTAGTAGATGAATATCAAGACATTAATATTAGTCAATATCAATTAATGAAATTATTGTGTGGTTATAATTCTAATTTAACAGTTGTCGGTGATAATGATCAATCTATTTATTCATGGAGAGGAGCTCAACAAAAAATTTTTTATTTATTAAAGCAAGACTTTCCTTCTTTAGATATAATTAAGTTAGAACAAAATTATCGCTCTTCTGGTTGTATATTACACGCGGCAAATATATTAATTTCGAACAACATTAACTTCTTTAATAAGAAATTGTTTTCTACTTTAGACTACGGAAATAAGATTTTTGTTTTTATGTCTATCAACGAAATTCATGAAGCACAACAAATAATTCAACATATTCAAAAACATAAATGTCGTCATAACAATCAGTATAGCGATTATGCAATTTTATATCGAAGTAATTATCAAGTAAAAGTAGTGGAATCAGAATTAATATATCGAAACATTCCATATGTTGTTCATGCAGGACAATCTTTTTTTAGTTCTTTAGAGATTAAAGATTTATTAGCATATTTAAGATTAATAGTTAATCATGAAGATGACTTAGCATTTTTACGTATTATTAATATTCCGCGTCGAAGAATAGGATTAATTACTTTATCTAAGTTAAAAATTTTTGCTACGAAAAATCAAATAAGTTTGTTTGTTGCAAGTACGGATAAACGTATGATTATTCAACTAAACAAAAGTGTTGTATCACAGTTGAATGATTTTGTAGTATGGATTTTACAATTATCTTCATATTTATTAAATAAACCAGAATCTATTTTAGATTATATAATTAATGATATTAATTATTTTGATTGGGTTACTAATTATTACAACAATACAGTTTTGTCTGAAAGACGTATACAGGATATATTGTTTTTTTCTAAATGGTTGTATAAAACACTAGTAGGTAATAGTATCACTGTACCTTTAAAATTAGAGGATATCCTGATACGCTTTATGTGCGGTGATTTTGAAAATCTAGATTCTGATCATACTAATTCAAAATTTGATAAACTGCATTTAATGACTATACATGCTTCTAAAGGGTTAGAATTTTCAGTAGTTTGTATTATTGGTATGGAAGAAGGAACTTTTCCACACCAAAAAAGTATTATAGATAATAATATTACAGAAGAACGTCGTTTGATGTATGTTGGAATGACTCGTGCAAAAACACAATTATTGCTTAGTTTTTGTAAAAATAAAAGGAAATTTGGTGTATTTGTTAGTTTACAACCCAGTCGTTTTTTGTTTGAATTACCACGAAAAGAAACATACTGGGTTAAATATCATATAAACCATAATGAAAAAATTTTTAATAAAAAAGTATACAATATCTAGTTTTGAATAATAGTTTTTATGTTAAAAACTATTTTTTAAGAAATATTATCAATAATAATGAAAATATTGGTTATATTATTTAATATAATATGTATTAGGATATTTATGAAAATAACTAAAATTATTGAATTAACGGATAAAAATTTTAAAAAAGAAGTATTTTCTTCAAAGAAATATGTTTTAGTAGATTTTTGGGCAGATTGGTGCGGACCATGTAAAATCTTATCACCTATATTAGAAGATATTGCTAATGAATATTTTGAACGAATGATTGTAGGAAAAATTAACATTGATATGAATAAAAAAATACCAATAAAATATTCTATTAAAGGTATTCCGACTTTATTATTATTTAATAAAAATCAAATTGTAGGAACTAAAATAGGTGTTGTATCAAAAATGGAATTGAAAAATTTTTTAGATAAAAAATTGTTACATTAAAATCTTTTTTTTTATTTGTTTTCAATTATCCGGTATAGCAAAACAAATAATATAATTATTTGTGATGAACTATATATTTATTTTTTTTAAAAACACCAAATTTACACATACTTTACTGTATATATATTTATATAAATTTATTATTGTACATTAAATATTTTATATTTTTTTTTAAATGGATTAAAAAACTCCCTATTATGAATCTTACCAAATTAAAAAATACATCAGTATCAAAACTTATTATTTTAGGTGAAAGGATAGGTCTTGAAAATTTAGCACGTATACGTAAACAAGATATAATTTTTTCTATACTGAAACAACATTCAAAAAGTGGAGAAGATATATTTGGAGATGGTGTTTTAGAAATTTTACAGGATGGTTTTGGTTTTTTGAGATCTGCAGATAGTTCTTATTTAGCTGGACCTGACGATATTTACGTATCTCCTAGTCAAATTCGTCGTTTTAATTTAAGAACAGGAGATACAATTTCTGGTAAAATTAGACCTCCTAAAGAAGGCGAACGTTATTTTGCTTTATTAAAAGTTAATATGATAAATTATGATAAACCGGAAAATGCACGTAGTAAAATTTTATTTGAAAACTTAACTCCGT
This sequence comes from Buchnera aphidicola (Cinara pseudotaxifoliae), assembly GCF_900128595.1. Taxonomy (NCBI): domain Bacteria; kingdom Pseudomonadati; phylum Pseudomonadota; class Gammaproteobacteria; order Enterobacterales; family Erwiniaceae; genus Buchnera; species Buchnera aphidicola. The sequence continues at coordinate 433,190 of NZ_LT635893.1, read as the reverse complement.
TACATGCTAACTCTAGGTTAAAAATGGAACGAGGTAATGGTTCTAAAGAAGATTTAACTGCCAGAGTATTAGATTTATCGTCTCCTATTGGTCGTGGGCAAAGGGGTTTAATTGTAGCTCCTCCGAAAGCTGGAAAAACTATATTATTGCAAAATATTGCTCAAAGTATTGCTTATAATCATCCAGATTGTGTGTTAATGGTTCTTTTGATAGATGAAAGACCAGAAGAAGTAACTGAAATGCAAAGACTAGTCAAAGGAGAAGTAGTAGCCTCTACTTTTGATGAACCTTCATCTAGACATGTTCAAGTAGCTGAAATGGTAATTGAACGAGCAAAAAGATTAGTAGAACATAAAAAAGATGTTATAATCTTATTAGATTCAATTACTCGATTAGCTAGGGCATATAATACTGTTGTTCCAGCTTCTGGAAAAGTATTAACAGGAGGAGTAGACGCTAATGCTTTACATAGACCTAAAAGATTTTTTGGAGCAGCTCGGAATGTAAAGGAAGGAGGTAGTTTAACGATTATCGCTACGGCTCTAGTTGATACTGGATCTAAAATGGATGAAGTAATTTATGAAGAATTTAAAGGTACTGGTAATATGGAATTACCTTTATCTAGAAAAATAGCAGAAAAAAGAGTATTTCCTGCAATTGATTATAATCGTTCTGGAACACGAAGAGAAGAATTGTTAACTGTTCCAGAAGAACTACAAAAAATGTGGATTTTACGGAAAATTATTCATCCTATGGGTGAAATAGATGCTATGGAATTTTTAATTAATAAATTGTCTATGACTAAAACTAATAATGAATTCTTTGATATGATGAAAAGATCTAAATGATATTCTTTATCATGATTTTTTTTAATTTTTTGTATAATTTTAAAAAACAATTCTTGTTATATTTGTGCAATTAATGGTTTTTATTATAAAAATAGACACAAAGTACTAGATTTTTTTGTTTAGTGTATATATAATATTTATTAGATAATAAAAATTTATTTTAATAATACATATTATGTATATACATTGTGTTTTTATAAAAATTTTTGCGTCCGTAGCTCAATTTGGATAGAGCATTACTTTCCGAAAGTAAAGGTCTCAGGTTCAAATCCTGTCGGACGCAATTTATGTGTATAAAATATTTATACGTATTTTTTTTGGTGGTCATAGCTTAGTTGGTAGAGCTCTGGATTGTGATTCCAGCGGTCATGGGTTCAAATCCCATTGACCACCCCATGTGTATATATGGTTTATTTTTTATATATAATTTTAATTTTATAAATATTTGATGTATTAGTGGTTTGTTTTTTTAAAAATTCGGCGAATAGCGCAGTTTGGTAGCGCAACTGGTTTGGGACCAGTGGGTCAGAGGTTCAAATCCTCTTTCGCCGATAATTAACTAGAAAAATTTTTTAAATATTATTTAATAAGTTCAATTTAAATAAATAATTAGTTTGTATAAAAAATTCTTTTTTTAATATTTTTTTTATTGTTTTTTTTGAACGAATACATATCCAAGTTCTTTTTTTATATAATAAATGATATCCTTGATTTGATGTAGCAATCCATAATTGTTTTAAAAAAATTTGTGATGTAAGAATTATTTTTTTATTATTAGAGAATGTAATTTCTAACATATTATCTAGTAACAAATAATCAAAATCTATGTTTTTATTATTGTTATTCAATACTTCTTCTATTGTTGATAATGTTTTTTTTATTTTTTTATGAAACATAATATCATGCATATTACACCTAATATAAGTTATTTTTAATGAATAAATTTTAAAATTTAATTATAACATTTATTTTTTGAATGAGGAATGTTTAACATGTTTTTAAAAAAAAATGTTGTTTTTTTTTCTAAAATGCATGGTTTAGGAAATGATTTTGTTTTAATTGATTCTACACAACATGATTTTTTTTTTCACCGCAATTAATAAAGAAATGGTCTAACAGGTATTTAGGTATTGGTTTTGATCAATTTTTAGTTTTACAGCGTTCCAATTGTGTACAAGCGAGCTTTTTTTATAGAATTTTTAATTCGAATGGCTTAGAAGTTGAACAATGCGGTAATGGAGCTAGATGTGTTGCATATTATTTGTTTTTAAAGAAAAAAATCAGTAAAAAAAAAATTTGTGTTCGTACAAAAAATAGATATTTATTTTTAGAACATATAAGAGATAATATTTTTAAAATAGATATGGGTGAACCTGTTTTTACTCCAAAAAATATTCCATTTTTGTGTATTTCCGAACAATTAAATTATACTATAATGATTCATGGAATAAATTATTTGATTTATGTGGTTACTATCGGTAATCCTCATTGCGTCATTCAAGTTGATGATATAAAAAGCATAAATGTTGAAAAAATCGGTAGAGCTTTATCTGTACATAGTTCTTTTCCGGAAGGCGTTAATGTTGGTTTTATGCAAATATTATCCAAAAAAAAAATTTTATTACGAGTGTATGAGCGACATGTTGGCGAAACATATGCTTGTGGTAGTGGAGCGTGTGCTGCTGTTTCTGTTGGTATACTTAACAAGATGTTATCTAACAATGTTACTGTTGTACTCTTGCATGGTAAGTTAACAATTTCATGGAATGGTTTACCAGGAAGCTCTTTATATATGTCAGGAGAAGCTGTTCATGTATATGATGGTGTAATTACACATTAATTAAATTTAACATTATGATTGATTCTTTGCATGAAATTTTTATATGTAATTTAAAGGATAAAAATTTTTTTGTGTAAAAAGCATTTATTGTTTGACTTTTATTGTATTGTGCAGTATATAAGAAATACAAGATTATATATAAAAATTTTTATATATAAAAATTTGTATTGATTTTTATATATAAAGTATAATTTATATATAATTAAATATTTTACATTGTATTTTTTATAAAATATTAAACATATATACAAATATTTTTATATGTTTTTTAAACATATATTTAAATATATTTTTTTATATTATTGTTTTTATAACAAGAATTTAATGTATCTTACTTTATTTTTGTGATTTTTTGGTTTTTAAAAAACATTTTTATAAATTAAATTTTATTGATATGTTATATTTAATAAATATAAAAGGATAGAAATGCTATGTCATCAGTTTCTTCAATAAGATCTAATATAAATCTTAATTTAGAACTTATAAAACAAGTTAATAATAACAGTGTGTTAAAAAATCAAGATTTTAAAAATGTTGATGTTACAATTATTAATAACGCTAATCAAGAGTATATAGCGCATATTTCTCCAAATAGTCAGTATAATCAAGAAAATATTATATCTTCTGATGAAAACTCTGATTATGCATCAATGGAATATGATAATAGTATTTTTAATTGTCCTAATGCTGTATCTAAAGAAGAATATGTTGATAATTCAATAAGTGACTCTAATTTTTATAATACACCACAATATTACCGTTTAGATGATGGTGTTAAAGATTTCGTTCCTGAAATTTTTAATAATCCCGATATAAATTGGAATGTATTGAATTCTGTTAATTTTTCTGCTAAAACTGAATTATTTTCACAAAAATTACAACAATCTTTTAAAGAATTAACTAAAACTGGTAGATTAGAGCAAAAATTTTTAGATAATATACATGATAAAACTGTTTTCTTGAATGGTAGTAGAATTCCTTCTAATCAAGCTCCAGATATAATGAATATATTTCAAACTTCTGTTACAGATTATGAAGAACAACAATTAATTTCTACTTATGTACATCCTGAAGTATTAGAGGCTGCATGGAATAATTTGATTTCTCGTTATCCTGAAGTTGAATATCGAGCATCTGATAATGTACGTTTTGCGTATGAAATTGATAAAATTGGTCCTGATACGTATAAAGTGGCAGTTACTAAAACAGCAGATTTACAATCTTCTTATTCAGAAAATATTGATGAAATTAATCAGTATGGTGTTCGTGCTGCTATGATTATTAGTAAAAATTCTGATCCAGAAATAAGATATTCATTTTTTGTGCGTTAATTATATAAATATTTTAGTTAATATTAATTAAAAATATTGTATATATTATTGCATGTATTTGGAATTGATTCCTATTTTAACAGGAATCAATTCCGAAAAATAATTTTATTATTTATATTTTTATTATAAAAAAACACATTTTACCAATAGTTCTCGCTTGTAATATGTCCTGGATTTCTTCGAAAGTGTTTTCTCATTTTTTTTAAAGAAAATAGTACTTTTTGTGTATCTTTTATCATGTTTGGGTTACCACATAACATTACGTGAGATGTTTTTTTATTTAATGGTTCTTGAACAATCTTTTCTAATTTTCCTGAATAAATTAAATCAGGTATATGTCCAAATAGATATTTTTTATTTTTTTCTCGACTTAGTATTATTTGTATAACAATTTTTTTATTGTATTTTTTTTGGATTTTATTAAGTATATTAAGATAATTTAAATCTATACTATACTTTATAGCGTATATTAAAATAATTTTTTTGAATTTTTTTAATACATTATCCTGTTGTAATATTGAACAATATGGACCTAATGCTGTTCCAGTAGCTATCATCCAAATATTTTCTTTTTTAGGTAATTCTTCCATAGTAAAAAAACCAAATGAGTTTTTTGCTATGAAAATTTCATAATTATATATATCATACAAATATGGTGTTAACTTTCCTTGATTAATTAATAAAATATAGAATTCTAAATTTTTATTATTAGGTGGATTTACAAAAGAATACGCTCTCTGGATTCTTTTTTTTTTAGTATTAATATATGACAATTTTGTAAATTGTCCTGCTTTGAACGAATTAATAGGAGCGCGTACAATAAGTGAAAATAAGTTGTTTTTCCATTTTTTTAGTTTTATAATTTTAACGTTTAGCCATTTATTCATATTAGAATATTTCATTATATATTTTTTATAATAATTAATTTATTATATTATATTAAGTTTTTAGGAGTGAAAAATAACTATTTTATTTTATAAATTTTTTATAATAATTATTAATTTAATTTAATAATTATATAGAATAATTATTAAAATTTATTAAATAAAATAATTATTTTGTATATCATTATTAATGATATTTTTTGAAATATAAATATTAAAAATTGTTTTCTTTGAAATTATTATATATATTATAATATATATCTATATTTTATAAATTTTATTGTATTAATACATACTGTATATTTTTTTATAAAATTAATAAATATTTTGTATTTAAATGGTATCATCATGGTTTTAGAAACATTCTCTAATTTAGAAACAAAAGTACAGAAATCAGTAGATTGTATTTTATCTTTACGAACAGAAATTAAAAATTTAAAATTAAAAAATAAACATTTAAAAGAAAAATTAAAAAATCTTTATTCTATAAAACAACGTATGGAAGAAAAAATTATTTTAATTCAAGAAGAAAGGATTAAATGGAAAAATAACTTAAGATCTCTTTTAGAAAAAATAAATGATTTAGATTAACTGTAATTTAATTCAATATATTTAATTATTGTATTTTTTTTTATAACATTAAAATGTATCATCGTACTATACGTAATATTTTATGATTGCCTATCATAAATATTTTAGATAGGCAATTCTTTTGAAATATAAAAAAATTATTAATAAATATTTTTGATAATATTTTTTTAAAATATTTTTATAAAATAAATTTGCTTAAATCTTGATTTTCCATTAATTTATCTAAATGTAGACTAACATAGTTTTCATCAATATAAATTTTTTTTCCAAATTGTTCGTTAGAATGAAATGAAATGTCTTCTATTAATTTTTCTAAGACGGTGTATAATCGACGAGCTCCAATATTTTCCATTGATTCATTAATTTTCCACGATGCTTCAGCAATTTTTCGTATACCTTGTTTTGTAAAAACAATATCCACTCCTTCAGTTTTTATTAGAGCAATATATTGAGCAGTAATAGATGCATTTGGTTCAGTTAGAATTCTTTCAAAATCATCTATTGTTAATGCATTTAGTTCTACACGAATTGGTAATCTACCTTGTAATTCTGGAATTAAATCAGAAGGAGTGGATGTTTGAAAAGCTCCAGACGCTATGAAAAGAATATGATCCGTTTTTACAAAGCCGTGTTTTGTAGATACAGTACATCCTTCAATTAACGGCAAAAGGTCTCTTTGAACACCTTCTCTTGATACGTCTGAATTAGATGTAGAAGAGCGGTGTTTGCAGATTTTGTCAATTTCATCAATAAACACAATACTGTTTTGTTCTACAGAATATATAGCTTGTTCTTTTAATTCTTCTAAATTAATTAATTTAGCCGCTTCTTCTTCAACAATTAATTTCATTGCATCTTTTATTTTAAGTTTACGTAAATTTTTTTTCTTGCCGCTTAAGTTTTGGAATAAGGATTGTAGTTGATTGGTTAATTCTTCCATTCCTGGAGGAGACATAATTTCTATTCCCAAGGGAACAGAAGCGACTTGTATTTCTATTTCTTTGTTATCTAATTCTCCTTTACGTAACTTTTTTTTAAATACTTTAATTGTATCTTTAGGTTGTTCTGTGGAATTTTCATCGTTCCATTTATTATTATTCGGCATAGGTACTAAAATTTTTAAAATTTTTTCTTCGGCTCGTTTTTTTGCGTTTTTTTTGTTTTTTTTTATATTTTGAGTCCGAATCATTTTAATTGCTAATTCTGTTAAATCTCGGATTATTGAATCTACTTCTTTCCCCACATAACCGACTTCAGTAAATTTAGTAGCTTCTACTTTAATAAAAGGAGCATTAGCTAGTTTTGCAAGTCTGCGAGCAATTTCTGTTTTACCTACTCCCGTAGGTCCGATCATTAGGATGTTTTTTGGTGTTATTTCATGGCGTAATTCTGAATTTAATTGCATTCTTCTCCAACGATTCCTTAATGCAATAGCAACAGCGCGCTTAGCGTTCTCTTGTCCAATTATATATTTATTTAATTCTCGTACAGTTTCGCGAGGAGTCATTGCTGACATGTATATTTCCTTATTATATTTCTGAGGATATTTCGTGTATAGTAAATGATTGATTAGTATATATACAAATATTTGCAGCAATTTTTAAGGCTTTTTTTACTATAACAGATGCACTTAAGTTTGTATTTTTAATTAAAGCATATGCAGCTGCTTGCGCAAATGCTCCACCTGAACCGATTGCCATGACATCATTTTCTGGCTGTATTACGTCTCCTGTTCCGGTAATGATAAGAGAATTTTTTTTATCAGCTACAGCTAATAATGCTTCTAATTTTCTTAGTAATCTATCAGTTCTCCAATCTTTAGCTAATTCTATAGCAGATCTTTGTAGCTGTCCTTGGTATTTTTCTAATTTTTTTTCAAATAATTCGAATAATGTAAAAGCATCTGCTGTGCCTCCAGCAAAACCTGCAATTACTTGATCTTTGTAAATCGAACGAACTTTTTTTACATTACTTTTCATGATAGTATGTCCAAAAGTAGCTTGTCCGTCACCACCAATTACTACTTTTCCATGTACACGAACACTTAGTATTGTAGTCATAAATAACATAATCTCTTATTAAATATAGTTATATATATTTTGTATTTATAATGTTGTTATTGTGAAGTTTATAAATATTTAATGCAATTAATATTGATTTTAAAAAATATTACATATAATATATGTAATATTTAGAATAATTAACTTTTAATATTTTTGATGTTATATATAATATATTTTTATGTATCAAATGTATCTTTAGATAGTATACTACATTTTTCTTTGGAGAATATGTGATGAAAAAAAATATTCATCCTGAATATAAAAAAATTTTTGCTATTTGTTCGTGTGGTTATACCATTCCAGTATTTTCTACTAAAAAGAAAGATATGTTACTTGATTTGTGTTCACAATGTCATCCTTTTTATACAGGAAAACAAAGAAACATGAATACAAGAGGTAGAATACAAAGATTTCAGAAACGTTTTAATTTATCAGAAATTTAAAATTAAAGGATTTTTAATTTTAATGAAAATGTGTGATTTTTAGAAGAAATTTTGATTTTTTAGCTATTTTAAATATTTATTTATATAAAAGTAATTTGTTTTATTTTATAAATAAATGATGTATTTTTTACGTTTTTTAAAATTTTTGAAAATTTTATATTTTATTTATTTTTTAAGCGGGAAACGAGATTTGAACTCGTGACCCCAACCTTGGCAAGGTTGTGCTCTACCGTCTGAGCTATTCCCGCAATGTATTATATTTTAATTATATAAAACATTATTTTTTTTTGCAAGAATTATTTGAATAAAAAAAAAGAATATGTAATGGTTTATACATCATATTTTTATATGAAAAATAGGTTTTTTTTATATACTTTTAATTCTATTATAGACTCAATTAGATCTTCTTGTGCACGGTGAGTATTTTTTTTTTTTATTTTTTTTAAAATTTTTGGCTTCCAGCGTTGTGCTAATTCATTAATTGAACTAACATCTAAATTTCTATAATGAAAATATGATTCTAATTTTGGCATATGATGTAATAGAAAAGCTCTATCTGTCGATATAGTATTTCCACACATAGGAGAAATTTTTTTTTTAATCCATTTTTTTAAAAATAATAAAGTTTTTTTTTCAGCGCTGGCTTCGTTTTCTTGACTAACTTCTATATTTTTGATTAACTCATTATTTTGATGAATATTAAATATTTCATTGTGCATTTTTTTTAGTGTTTTTTGTTTCTGAAAAATTACAATATTAGGTCCGATTTCCAAAATATTTAAATATTTGTCTGTAATAATAGTAGAAATTTCAATAATTTTATGAATTTTAGGATTTAATCCTGTCATTTCTAAATCAATCCAGATTAATTTTTCATTTTTTTTTTCTTTTTTCATGTTTGTTTTTTAAAATTTTTAGTTTTATTGATTAATAGTTTTATATTTTTATCGATAGTACAGACATACACGATCTTCATTTTTCTGTAGTTTAACAAACAATATATATACATGTGTATACTATATTGATAGGTAAGTAATTTAAATACTATAAGGGATGACATGAAAAATATCAATCCAACTAAAACATTTTCTTGGAAACAATTAACCGATCACTTTTATGATGTCAAGAATATTTGTATGAATGATTTATTTAATATAGATCAAAATAGATTTCATAATTATTCTATTTTATTTCAAGATAATATTTTAGTAGATTTTTCTAAAAATCGTATAACTAATCAAACTTTACAGTTACTATTAATGTTAGCTAAAGAATGCTTTGTTAGTGATGCTATACAAAGTATGTTTTTAGGACACAAAATTAATAAAACAGAAAATAGATCAGTATTACACGTTGCTTTACGCAACCAATTAAATAATAGTATATTTGTAGATAATGTAAATATTATGATAAATATACAAAAAGAATTGAAAAAAATAAAAAATTTTTCTGATTCTGTTATTCAAGGTAGTTGGAAGGGATATACTGGAAAAAGTATTTCTGATGTAGTTAATGTTGGAATTGGTGGCTCATACCTTGGTCCTTATATGGTAACTGAGTCGTTAAAAGCATATAAAAATCATTTAAAAATTCATTTTGTTTCTAATATTGATGGTACTAATGTTACTGAAATATTAAAAAAAGTTAATCTAGAAACCACTATTTTTTTGATTGCTTCAAAATCTTTTTCTACAGATGAAACTATTAGTAATGCTAATTATTTAAAAAATTGGTGTCTTTTTCATACTAATTATGCAAAATATCTTGATCTTCATTTTTTTGCTTTATGTGAAAATGTAACTGCAGCATTAAATTTTGGTATTGTTAGTAGAAATATTTTTAAATTTTGGGATTGGGTAGGTGGTCGTTACTCTATATGGTCTTCTGCTGGTCTATCTATTGTTTTGTCTATTGGGTTTAAAAATTTTGAATTATTATTGTGTGGGGCACGCATGATGGATCAGCATTTTTTAAATCAAGAATTATCACAAAATATTCCAGTTATTTTAGCTCTAATTAGTTTATGGTATACGAGCTTTTTCGGAACGGAAACAGAAGCTATACTTCCTTATGATGAATATATGCATGCATTTCCTGAATATTTACAGCAAAGTTATATGGAGTCTAACGGAAAATCAATAGACCGTAATGGTAATTTGGTTACATGGAAGACTAGTCCGATTATTTGGGGGCAGTGCGGTACTAATAGTCAACATTCTTTTTTTCAATTATTACATCAAGGCACAACACTTATTCCGTGTGATTTTATTTTTCCAGCAATAAGCCATAATCCTATTAATGATCATCATGAAAAATTATTATCGAATTTTTTAGCACAAACTAGAGCATTAGCTTTTGGTAATGAAAAAATAATAAATAATAATATGAATTCAAATAGTTTAAATTGTAGTTCACGTGTATCGTATAAATATTGTCCTGGAAATAAACCAACTAATTCAATTATGTTAAAAAAATTGACTCCATGTGTTTTAGGATCTTTGATTTCTTTATATGAACACAAAATATTTGTGCAAGGAGTTATTTTAAATATTTTTAGTTTTGATCAATGGGGTGTTGAATTAGGAAAATTAGTAACTAATGATATATTGGGCGATTTATCTAAAGAAAAATTTAGTAATCAATATGATAGTTCTACTCGAGGATTATTAAATTCTTATAAACAATGGATGTGAATTTAATTATTAGATTAATATTAAAAGTTTCATTTATATTGTATAGTATCGATATATAAACATAATTATATATATGATAATATATATTATATACATAATGTGTATTAAGATTTTTTTGTATTCATACTATAAACTAAAATTGTATATATTTTTATATTTAATAATAAAAATGAATAATAAACCGATAATATTGTTTTTGATGGGTCCAACAGCTATAGGTAAGAGCGCGGTAGCTCGTCAAATAAAAAAAAATTTTTCTATAATAGAGTTATTAAGTGTAGATTCTAAATCGATATATAAAGGATTAGATATTGGGACTGATAAACCATTGCAACGAGATTTACAAAGTAATATATATCGACTAGTTAATATCTTAAAACCTCAAGAAATCTACTCATCCGCTGATTTTTATAGAGATGCTGTCAGAGAAATAGAAGATATTTTAAAGCTAGGAAAAATTCCTTTGTTAGTTGGAGGAACAATGTTTTATTTTAAAACATTACTTAACGGATTTTCTGATTTACCACCATCTAATTCTGTTATTAGAAATTATATTTTTAACAAAATTTGTTCGGGAGAGAAGCAAAAATTGTTTGATATTTTAAAAAAAGTTGATAAAATTTCTAGCGAACGAATCCATATAAACGATGTTCAGCGAGTTTTACGTGCTGTCGAGATATTTTTTGTCTCTGGAGGTCTTTCTAAAAGTAAATTAATTAAATCTATTCCTAATAAGTTGCCTTATAAAATTTTTCAATTTGGACTCGTTCCTTTTAAAAAGGATATTTTATATACTAGAATAGTAAAACGTTTTTATTACATGCTGGAGTGTGGTTTTGAACAGGAAGTACGTAATTTATATAAAAATAAAAGTTTAAATATTTCTCTTCCGTCTATTAATAGTATCGGCTACAGACAGATGTGGCTTTATATACAAAATAAGTATTCTTATCAAGAAATGATTGATAGTACTATTAAATCTACTTATCAATTAGTTAAACGTCAATTAACGTGGTTAAATAATTGGACAGATATTACATTAATACCAGATAACAAAATAGATATTTTAATGAAAAAAATTCAGAATATAGTACGATATAATTTAAGTAAATAATAGTACAACAATACTATTTTTATAAATACTAAATTGTATAAGTTTAATGTATGATTAAATTTTATTTAAATACAAGAATACAGAGCTGTATTTATGATAAAAAAGATAATGATGTTATAATTTATAATTATTTAAAATGTTTTAATATAATGTCTCATTAGATGTTTTTAAAATCATTACTCGTATATTTAATAAAATTAAGAATATCATTGTCTATTATAATAAAAATAATATTATTATAGAGTTAATGAATATTAAAAATAAATTTTTTTAAAAAACTATGTTTTTCATGAATATAATTATGTTAATATAACAAGACATTTTTAATAAAATCAACATATAATATTTATATATTTTATTTTTTATATAAAAAAGATATTTTAAAATAATTTATTTTTTATTTTTTTAAAAAATATTTAAAATATTTATTTTTTATATTTTAAAGGAGTTTTATTTGTGCGTCACTATGAAATTATTTTGATGATTAATCCAGATAAAAATGAAAAAATTTTACATATTATTGATTTTTATTCCAAGATGATATTATCTAAATCTGGAGTTATACATCGTTCAGAAAATTGGGGACAGCGTATTTTATCATATTCTATAAATAAATTACAAAAAGCAAATTATGTTTTGATGAATATTGAAGTATCTGTTGAATGTATGAAAGAGTTGGAAAATCATTTTAAGTTTAATTCTAATATTATTCGTAATTTAATTCTTGTATGTAATAAAGCACATACAGATATGTCTCCTATTTTACGAAATCAAGAAAACAATAAAAAAGAAATAGTAGTTACTAACAATAATCATAAAAAATATTTTATTAAAAATAATCAAATTTGATTTTTAAAAATATAAGATCAAAAGAAAAAAGTTATGCTGTTCATACATAGATTTTAGAGGGTATAAATTATGGTGCGTTATTTTCGTCGTAGAAAATTCTGTCGTTTTACTGCAGAAGGAGTTAAATATATAGATTATAAAGATATAGCAATTTTAAAAAACTATATTACTGAAAACGGAAAAATAGTTCCAAGTCGTATTACAGGAACAAAAGCAAAATATCAAAGGCAGTTAGCTCGTGCAATTAAAAGAGCTCGATTCATTGCGTTAATTCCGTATACTGATCAACATCATTAAAATATAAGAATAGTATTCTTTTATAATGATTTTAAATAATACTTTTAAGGTGTTTATACTACATGAAAATTATTTTATTAAATACTATCGATAACTTAGGAAAAAAAGGTCAACTAATTTCTGTAAAAAAGGGATACGCTAGAAATTATTTAATACCTACTTCGCAAGCATTGTTAGCTACTTCTAAAAATATTAAGATTTTTGAAAAAAACAGAATACATGCTGAAAAAGAAGAGTCTAAAAAAATTAATCAAGCAGTTAAAAGAATTAATGCTGTTAAGTTAATAGGTTCTATTGTGTTCTTTGTGAAATCCAGTAAAAAAAATAAAATTTTTGGTTCTGTTGGTGTAAAAGATATTATAGAAAATTTATCGGAAATAGGTTTTTTAGTATCTAAAAATGAAATTAAATTACCAAACGGATTGTTACGATATTTAGGTATTCATACAATTGTTTTTACTCCATATAAAAATATTTCTACTGAAATTCAAGTATCAATTTTATCGAAATAAAAATTTTTTAAATTATAGGTTTTTCATGTGTATAAATACGTTAATTATAAATGTGAAATTTATAAGTTCAAATATCAAAAAAGATTTTGATTTTCCTGAATATTTACAAGGTGGTTTATCGGGTTTTTTTTTAAGGGCTTATATTAAAAATAAAATATGTCTTTTTTCTAAAAAAACAACATTAGTTTCAACAGGACTTTTAATACATTTTTCAGACAAAACGGTTCGTGTTGTCATTAAACCTATTTCTATAATTAAACATAAATATTGTTTAATAATAGGAAATCCATTTAGTATTATTGATTATTGTAATTTTTATGAATTAAAAATATCTTTATGGAATTGTAGTAAAAAAAATTTTTATATTAATCCTGGTGATAAAATTGCTAAATTATCAATTGTTCCGAATAAAAAAATTAAATTTATATACATATAATATCATTAATATAGATGTACAAAATTTTAATGTTTTAAAAACTATTTATTTTAAATATAAATTTTTAAATGTGTGGCCCTTGCTGGATTTGAACCAGCGACCTAACGATTATGAGTCGTGTGCTCTAACCACTGAGCTAAAGGGCCTTTAAAAATTATATATGTTTTATAAAAATTAATTTTAATAATGTATTATAAAACAATTCAGGGCACTAATCTATATTTTTTTTTAAATTACTTATTTTTTATGTTTTTTAAGATTGATATATAAAAAATAATAATATTATTAATTGACATATAATTTTTCATATGATATATATTATATATATTCCTCTGTAGTTCAGTTGGTAGAACGGCGGACTGTTAATCCGTATGTCACTGGTTCGAGTCCAGTCAGGGGAGAAGTTATGAGTTTATTATGAAAAATCAATATAAATAGAATTTATGATATATATTTAATATATATATAAATTATTTTTTAAAATATAAATTTTATGTATAAAAAAAATAGTAATGATTGTATTTTTGAAAAAAATTTTATTTTTTACGATTATGAAACTTTTGGAAAAAATGTATCTGTAGATAGAATTGCTCAGTTTTGTAGTATAGAAGTAGATAGTGAATTTAAAAAATTTAGTAAAAAGAAAATTTTTTTTTGTTATCCACCCATTGATTATTTGCCTGATCCTGAATCTATTTTAATAACTAAAATATTACCTCAATATACTCATAAATATGGAATTAACGAATATTTTTTTGCCAAAAAAATTTATAAAATTTTTTCTCAAAAGAATATATGTATTGTAGGATACAATAATATTAATTTTGATAATTTGATCACCCGTAATCTTTTTTATAGAAATTTATTTGATCCTTATGAATGGAGTTGGAAAAACGGTAATTTTACTTGGGATATAATAAATATATTACGTGCTTTTTATATTTTTCACCCAAACACTATGATTTGGCCTAGTGATGTTAACGGAATAGTTAGTTTTAAATTGTTTGATATTACAAAAATTAATAAAATTAAACATTTTAATACTCATGATGCGTATTCAGACGTTTTAGCAACATTTTTAGTAGCAAAATATTTGTATGAAAAAAATAAATGTTTTTTTTTGTTTTTATATAAAATATCTCATAAAAAATATATATTATCATTTATTTATAAAAATCATAATAAACCATTTTTTTATTTATCTAGTTATTTTGGTTCTAAAAATAGAAACTTAGGTTGTGTTATGATTATAGGATCTCATCCAAATTATAAAAATACCTTTATTGTGATTGATTTATCAGTATGTTTAAAAAAAATATTCTACTTATATTCTAGTATAGAATATCATAAAATTACTATAAAAAATTTATTTGATTGTGGAATTAAAATTATTTATTTAAATAAATCGCCGCTTTTGTTTTCTTATAGTTCTCTTTCTCAATATGATTGCAATAGAGTTCAGATTAACTATACTTTATGTCAAAAAAACTTTTTTTTATTACAAAATAATATACATATTAAAAATTGGATTATATCTTTTTTTACATGTACTGTCCCTAAAAAAATAGTACTGGATGTAGATTTAATGTTATATAAAAATTTTTTTTCGTCAAAAGACAAATCTTTGTTTGTTTTATTGCATAAAAGATGTCCATTAAAATGGATAAATTGGTATCCTAAATTTATTGATAATAGAATTAGAGAAATTTTTTTTCGTATAAAAGCACGTAACTTTTTATATTTATTAAACAACAGAGAAAAAAAATCTTGGAAAAAACATTGTAAAAATAAAATTAATTCTAATTTCATTAATACATATCTTGATAATATTAAAAAATTGCAATTGCAACAAGCTAAAGAAGAAAATTTATTTGTATTAAAAAAACTAATTTTATATACAAAAAAAATTGAATATGAAATTAATCATATAATTTAAAATTAATATTATTTCTTGTAATTATACAAAATTTAATATTTATGTATATATTAAAATTTAATTTTTATTTTTTCTAAAAAAGAATTCTTTCATTTTTTTTTTTATATAAATTCTATCTCTTTCTAAAAACATGTTTAATTTTTTTTCATTTATGATTTTTGTTTGCTGAATCAACCACAAAGACCATGCTTTTTTAGAAATTTCTTGATAAATTTTTTTTCCTGTTTTTCCTGGAAAAAATTGATATTCTAATCCTTCTGATTCTATTTTCAAAAAAGAACAAAAAATTATACGCATATGTTTTTTTTTCATGTTTTTTATTACTACTTTTTTTAATGAAATTAATATTTTTTTTATTGGAGAAGGAGTACCAATTTTTTGAGGATTGAATATATTATACCATATTTTTTTTTGTATTATATTATTATATATATTTTTTTTTTTGATTTTTATTATTTGCGAAAAAATATATAATTTTATATTACTAATATAATGTATAAATGGATGAATTGTTATTTTTGAATTTTTCTTTGCTTTTTCCCAATTTTTTTTTGATATTAGAAAGGATGTTGAAGGAAAATAAAAAAGTTTTTTCCATATAGACATATTTTTTTGTTGAATTAAAAAATATAAATTTTTGTATTGTATTATTGAAAATAAAATTCCTATTTGATTTTTTTTTTTTTTTTTTAAACAAATATCATACGTATGATATTGACACGAATAGTATAAAGGGCATATTGAACAATTAGGTTTTTTGCTAGTACAAATAAATGATCCAATATCCATCATTGCTTGATTAAATTTATTAGATTGATGAATTGGAAGATATTGATAAATTAGATTCCATAATTTTTTATTTAATTCGTTGTTCTTAATATTATTTGTATTAATTGCATGAAATCGTATTAATATACGTTTTACATTACTATCCAAAACAGCGTATCCAAAATTATATGCAAAAGACAATATCGCTCCTGCTGTAGATTTTCCAATTCCGGGTAATTTTTGTATTTCATAAATATTATCAGGAAAGATCCCGTTATAATTTTTGCAAATTATTATAGCTGTTTTGTGTATACGAAAGGCTCTTTGATAATATCCTAAACCACTCCATAAATATAATATTTTATCTATACTAGAATTAGCTAAAGATTCTATAGTAGGAAAATTTTTTATAAATTTATTAAAGTAAGGGATTACAGTTTTAACTTGAGTTTGTTGTAGCATAATTTCGGATATCCAGATTTGATAAATGTTTTTATTATGCCAAGGTAAACTTTTTCTTCCATAAATATGGAACCAATTTAATATTTTTTGTGTAAAAAACATGCTATTCCTAATTGAATTTTTAAATATAATGAATAATTTATATATACATCTTAAAATGATTTTTTTTGTTTAAAATAGCATTATGTGAATACATACACTATAAATTTTATTTATTTTTGATTTCACTGGAGACAAAATGACTTTTGTAACAAATGATAAATTTTATAAAAATAATCAAAAAAACCAAAATAAAAAAAAGAATGATATATTTTTAATTAAAAGTTATGTCGTACGAGGTAGATGTATTGGTCAAAAAAAAAAAGAGTATATACTTAAGTATTGGAAAATATATGGTATTGATTTTAATAAATCTACTATTTTAGACTACTCTTCTTTTTTTTCTAATGATCAACCATATGTAATAGATGTTGGTTTTGGTGATGGTAAGTTATTAGTAGAAAAAGCTATGAATTATCCACATATAAATTTTATTGGAGTAGAAGTTTATCCGAAAAGTATTTTTACAGCTATACAATACGCTAATATATTTCAAGTATCTAATATACGTATTATATTTCATGATATTGTAGAAGTATTGTTTTATATGATTCCAAATCGGACTATCAGCATGATACAAATTTTTTTTCCTGATCCGTGGTTTAAAAATAAACATCATAAAAGAAGATTAATCAATGATTTTTTTATTACATTAATAGAAAAAAAAATTGTTTTTAATGGATTTGTGCATATTGTTACAGATTGTTTACTTTATTCTACTAAAATATTTTCTTTAATGTCAAATAATTCTAATTTTAAATTTTTATCAGAGAATAACATTATATTTCCTTTTTTTAGCATGTATTTGCAGACAAAATTTGAAAAAAGAGCTAGATTATTAAATAATAGTATTTTTGATTATAAATATAAATTACAAAGTTAAGAATTATTAAGTAATATATAAATTATTCTAAGAATATTGATAATAAAGAATTTAATTGACTTCTTCCTTTTGGCGTAATTATCCACGAACTTTTATTCTCTTTAAGAAATCCTTTTTTTTTTGCAAAAATTATTTTTTTTTTAATTTTAATTATTTTGATATCAGTTTTATTTTCGAAATCTTGATATAGGATAGGTTTTAAGAGTCTAAATTTATTTAGAAAAAATTCCAATGGAATATCTTTTTTTGGAACAATATATTTTTCTTTAAGATAATTTCCGACCATATATACAATATCATTTTTAGTTTTTACAGTTCGAATGATTTTTTGGTTAAATTGAGTTATTTTTCCGTGTGCTCCGCATCCAACACCAATGTAATCACCAAAATTCCAATAGTTAAGATTATGTTTGCATTGATATTTAATTTTTTTTGCATAAGAAGATATTTCGTATTGTATATATCCATACTTTTTAAGTAATTTCTTTCCTTTTATTTCCATAATCTTAACGTTATGAAGTGATGGTAGTGATATATTTTGTGTGTAAAATTTAGTATTTGGTTCGATGTTAAGCTGATACCACGATATGTGTTCAGGTTTTATAAGAATGGCTTGGTATAAGTCGTCTAAAGCGTTTTGAATCGTTTGTTCGGGAAGACCGTACATTAAATCTATGTTTAAATTTCTATGAGATAAATGTTTAGTGGAATCAATTAATTTCATTATTTTTTTTTTTTCATATTTTCTATTTATTTTTTTTAATAAAGATTTATTAAATGTTTGAATTCCTAAAGAAAATCTATTAATACCAGCATAGTAATACTCTAATATTTTTTTTGTTTTATCTATGTCGGGATTAATTTCTATGGAAATTTCTAAATTTTTGGAAACAGACATTAATTTTTTTACTTCAGATAGAAGATATGATATCGAAGAACTTTTTAATAAACTAGGTGTTCCCCCGCCAATAAAAATTGATTGAATACTCCTTTTTGAAATTATTTTTTTGTCATTTTTTAAATCGCAAAGAACATGTTTTATGTATTTTTTTTCTGAAATTTTTTTTGATTGTGGATACGAATGAAAATCACAATATGGACATTTTTTGATACACCAAGGTATATGAATATATAAACTAATTGATGGTAATATATGTTTTTTATTTTTATGCATAATATCTAATGTGGTTAAAATGATGTTTTTTAAAAATTTTTTTTAATTATTAATATAAATGTGTATTATTATCAATATATAATTTTTTTAATTAAAAAATATAATTTTCACGTAACCAACTATCTAAAATTATTTTAGCTGAAATTGAATGTATACAAGGAAAATTTCTTTTTTTTCTTTTTTTTAAAAATGTTTTAGCTTCTATTGATGAATAGTTTTCATTATATAAAATGACATTTTTATTAAATTTTTTTTCAAAAAAATGACTGAATTTTTTTATTTTTTTGTTAATTTTTTTTTTTATGTAATATGGATATCCAATTATTATATATTTAGGTTTCCAATATTGGATGATAGAATCAATATTTTTCCATAATGTTTTTTTTTTATTGACTATAGATTTTATAGGAGTAGCGTATTTTATTTTTGTTTCAGATATAGCTACACCAATAGTTTTTATTCCATAATCAAAACATATTACGATCATATATTTTATTAGAAAAATTTAGTTAAAATGTTTTTTTTATATACATATAGTTAAATTAATATAGTAAATATTATGTATAACATATTTATCTGATTTTTTCTATAAAAAATTTTTTTTTATAAAATATAAGGTATTTATATGATAATTATTATTAATATAATTAATAATTGTCATGCATTATTAATAGATATGTTTATTATATATAATATTTTTAATATATAAAAATATATTTATACAATAATGATTGATTATAAAAATTATTATTTTTTTATTTTTTTTATATTTAATGGTTGATTTTTTGGATTTTTGTGTTACATAAAAATACTAATTATTATTTATAATGATTTTTAACAAAATTTTTTATAAATATTATTTTTTTTATTTTGAAATTTAAATATGATATTTCTGATTAGTGTAATTGTCAAAACGTGACCATTGTCCGTTGAATGTTAATCGTATAGTTCCGGTAGGACCATTTCTTTGTTTACCTATAATAATTTCAGCAATACCTTTAAATTCGCTGTTTTCATGATAAAGTTCATCTCTATAAATAAAAAGGATTAGATCAGCATCTTGTTCTAAAGAACCGGATTCTCTCAGATCTGAGTTAACTGGTCTTTTGTCAGATCTTTGTTCAAGTGATCTGTTTAATTGTGATAAAGCAATAATAGGAATATTTAATTCTTTTGCTAAAGATTTTAATGTTCTTGAAATTTCAGCTATTTCTAATGTTCTATTACCAGACAATGCTGGTATTTTAATTAACTGAAGATAGTCTATCATTATTAAACTTAATCCGTTATTTTCTCGATATATTTTTCTTGAACGAGATCGTACTTCATTAGGGGTTAATCCAGATGAATCATCTATGTAAATGTTTTTCTTTTTTAATAAAATATTTATAGTACTGGATATTCTACTCCATTCTTCATCGTTTAATTGTCCAGTTCGAATTTTAGATTGATTGACTCGCGATAGAGAAGCTAACATGCGAATCATAATTTGTTCTCCGGGCATTTCTAAACTAAATATTAAAATTGGTTTTTCATATAGCATTGCTGTATTTTCACATAAATTCATGGCAAATGTAGTTTTACCCATAGATGGTCGAGCAGCAATAATAATAAGATCTGATTGTTGTAATCCAAATGTTTTTTTATTTAAATCATGATATCCAGTATTTAATCCAGTTATTCCATCATTTGGTTTTTTTAGCAATTTTTCAATGGATTGAATGGTAGTATCTAAAATTTTTTCTATATTTTTAGGACCTTCTTTACTAGTAGAACGCATTTCAGAAATTTTAAATACACTGGATTCAGCATAATCTAATAGCTCAAGACTTGTGCGTCCTTTAGGATGATATCCTGCATATGCAATATTATGTGCAGTGGAAACAATTTCACGTATTATTGCTCTTTCTCGTATTATTTCTGCATAAGAAATGATATTAGTAATACTAGGTGTATTTTTTGAAATTTCTGCTAAGTAAGAAAAGCGTCCCACATTATTTAGTTCGCCTTTTTGTTCTAATGATTCGGATAGTGTAATCAAATCAATAGGAGATCCTTTTTCTACTAGAAATTTCATTTCGCAAAAAATTAACTTATGTTGTTGGCTGTAGAAATCTTCAGTAACGATATACTCAGAAACTATATCCCACTGTTGATTATCTAGCATTAATCCTCCTAATACAGATTGTTCTGCTTCTAATGAATGTGGAGGTGTTTTAAATTCATTTTTTTTGTTTATTAACCCTATCATAAATAATTTATTCTCTTATATAAATTTTTAAATATATGTTTTAACTTATTGTTCCAATGATATTTTTTATTAATTTTTTTAAAAAATTTTTTAATATTTAGATAATAATTATCTATTTTAAATATTTAATTTTGTTAAAAGTTTAAAATAAAAGAATATATAGAACATATAAAATAAAAAGATTTTTGACGATCTTTTTTTTTGAAATTTGATATTTGTTAAATGAAATATTTTTATTTATAATTATAAATCAAAATTGCATTGTAATTTTTTATTAAATATTTTGTATATTTTTGTAAATAATTTGCGTGTATGTTTTTTACGATGAATATGATTTAAAATATGCATTTTCCATTTCTTTGCATGTGGTTGATTATGAAAAATATTTAACATGTGTTTTATTATATGAAGAGTTTTTGTATTTTTTTTTACTTCTTCTTTAGTATATTTAAACATATTTTTTAAAAATTTTTTAAATTTAAATTTCTTTTTACAAGAGAAAATTTCTTTATCTATTTTACACAATAACAATGGATTTTTGTAAATTTCTCGACCCATCATAATTCCGTCTACATATTTTAAATGTTTTTGTATTTCTATAATAGATTTTATTCCTCCGTTTAAAATGATTTTTAGATGAGGAAAATCTTTTTTTATCTGATAAACATATTGATAGTTTAATACAGGTATATTTCTGTTTTTTTTGGGACTTTTTAGTTGTAAATCAGCAATTCTTGCATGTATAATAAATTTAATACAGTATTTATTTTTTGATACTGTTTGAATAAAATTTTTTAGAAATTGGTAGTCATTATTTTTATTAGTTCCTATTCTTATTTTTACGCTAATAGGTATAGGTACAGTTAAATATATAGTTTTTATACAATGATACACTATATCAGGAGTATTCATTAAATATACTCCAAATTTTCCTGATTGAGCATGTTGTGAAGGACAACCAATATTTAAATTTATTTCATTAAATCCCATAAAGTATGCTATTTTTGCACATTTTTTAAAATGTGTACAATTATTTCCAGCTAATTGAATTGCTATAGGAGTATTACTTATTACTTGCTTTTTTAAAAATAAGTTTTTTTTATTTATTAATTCATGGGTTGTAATCATTTCAGTATATAAAAAAGCGTGTTTTGTTAGTTGTCTATAAAAAAAAAGACAATGTCTGTCAGTATATTTCAACATAGGTGCGACAGAAAATTTATGTAAATTATTTTTTTGCATATTATATGTTATATTTTTTATATGGTATTAGATTTTGTATTATGTTATTTTTAATAAAAATATGATTATTTTAATATAAAAATATATTTACATAAATTTAACAAGATTAAATTTTGAAAATATAGTTTTAAATATATTAATTGTTTTTTTAAAATAAAATATTTTCATATATAGGTTTTATTTAATAAAAGTATTTAGTATAATAAAATTATTTTTTTTATGGTATAATTTTAGATAATTATATATTGATATAAATCATATGTAGGTTAAATGTATGGCGAGTAGAGGCGTAAATAAAGTTATTTTAATTGGTTATTTAGGACAACATCCAGATGTACGGTATATGCCTAACGGGGGTACTGTAGTTAATATTACTATTGCTACTTCGGATATATGGAAAGACAAAAATACCGGTGAAACAAAAGAAAAAACTGAATGGCACAGAGTTGTTTTATTTGGTAAAATTGCTGAAATTGCTGGTCAATATTTAAAAAAAGGATCACAAGTTTACATTGAAGGATCGTTACAAACCCGTAAATGGCAAGATCAAAACGGATTAGATCGCTACACTACAGAAATAATAGTGAGTGTTACTGGTGCTATGCAAATGTTAGGTTCACGAAACATAAATAATTCTTCATCACCCGTTAACACGATACAAGATGTATCGCGAGAAAATAGTTTATCTGTATCAAATAATATAGATAAAATTTCCGGAGACATTTCTTCTGAATATAAAAATAAATCGCATTTAGTAGATACAACTTCTAAAATTGATTTTGATGACGAAGACATTCCTTTTTAAAAAATTTTAGAGATAAATGGTATTTTATATATATCGTTTTACAAAGTAACGTACTTTTATTAAATTGTTTTTTTAATGAAATTATATATAATTTTACAAAAAGTTTTAGGATGGGATAAAAATGGTGCATGTTTAGCTCCTTTTATAAGTATAGAATTTTTTTTTTGATATAAATTGTCTGTTTTTTCACGTGCTTTTTTAGATATTAGATGATCTAGTTCTCCATATATTCTTAATGTTGGAACATTGGAGTATATTATAGTATTTCTATGATCAATTTTAGTTAACCATTTATATCCTATTTCAATAGCTTCTTTTTTTGGACTAGGATATTTCTTGAATAATTTTTCTTTTATCTTAAGTCTAGAGAGTTTATATTTGTGTACATCAATAACATGCAGTAAAAAAAATTTTTTTAAAAAATTACTATAATATGGTAACATACTCTCTTTTATGGAGTATAATAACCTTTTAGGTATTCCTGGCCAATTTTTTCTTTGTATAAAACATGGTGATGAATTTACATAAATAGTTGCTAGCGTATTATGTGGATACTGTAAACTTAAATGATGTACAATTAATCCACTCATAGACCATCCTATCCATATTACTTTGGTGTTTATTTGTTTTGATAAATATTTGGAGATTTTTTTAAACGTCATTATAGGAAAATCTATGTTTTCTCCAAAACCTGGTAAATCAAATGTATGTAATGTAAAATGTGGTTTTAATATTGGAATAATTGTATTCCATGCTACAGAATGTAATCCCCATCCGTGTAAGAATACTAGGTTGATTTTTCCTGTCCCAAAAACAGACCAATGCATGGTTTTTTTTGTTGTATTCATATATTTAGTAACTATTTTTTGTATTAGATAATATGGATAAAAAATTTAGGGTATAAATTTGACGTATTTATATGTAATAGAATTTTATACATATTTATTTTTTTATTTCATATACAATAACATATTATGCAGAATAATTCTATGATTACAATCTCTGATTCAGCTAAACAATATATAATTAGTTTATTATCCAAAAAATCAGTTGGAACAAATATTAGGATTTTTGTTAATTCTCCTGGAACAATTCATGCTGAATGTGGTATGTCGTACTGTGATCTTCAAGATATTGATTTAATAAATGATAAAAAATTTTCTTTTAATGAATTTGATATTTACATTCATACATCTATAATTCCGTTTTTAAAAAATTCTAGTATAGATCTTATTAAAAATGAATTAGGATCACAAATTACTTTAAAAGCTCCGTATGCAAAATTAATAAAAAAATCTCATCATAGTTCTCAATTGGAAAGTGATATTCAAAATTTTTTGTCTGTTAAAGTTAATCCTACATTGCTATTACATGGTGGTTCTGTGACTTTAATCAAGATTAATAGTAACGGAGTGGTTTTTTTGCAGTTTTCAGGAGGATGTAATGGTTGTTCTATGATAAATACTACATTAAAATTAGGGATAGAAAAACAATTAATGAAACATTTTTCTGAAATTTCTAAAGTAGAAGATGTAACAAATCATGTTTACGGTCAACATTCATATTACTAATATTACTTTTTTTGTGTTTTTTGATTATTTTAAATATGTTAATTATATATACATATATACATGGTGAGAAAGGGATTCGAACCCTTGATACATTTTACTATATACACGCTTTCCAAGCGTGCTCCTTAAACCTCTCGGACATCTCACCTTAAAAGTGTATAAACTATTGTTTATAGTATTACAATAATATTAAAAAATATCTTTAAAATCAAGTTTTTTTGTTATATTCCTGCGCGTTATATAGTAACTATCATATATATTTTAATGATGTTAGTTTTTAATATAATGTAGTATTTTGATATTAAAAATATATATTTAGTACAAGTTATTTTTTTTAAATAACGTTTATTATTGGAAGGAATAATTATGAATAGAGGTAAAAAAAAAAATATTTTTTTGATCGGACCTATGGGAGCTGGCAAAAGTACTGTAGGCCGTTACTTATCTCAAGCTTTAAATATGTGTTTTTATGATTCTGATTCTGAAATTGAAAAAAGAACTGGTGTGGATATAGACTGGGTATTTGAAGTAGAAGGAGAATCTGAATTTCGTATACGAGAAGAAAAAATTATTAATGAATTAACTGATAAAACAGGTATAATATTATCTACAGGAGGTGGATCAATACTTTCATTAAAATCTAGGTATTTATTGCAATCTAGAGGTGTTGTTGTGTATTTACGTGCTTCAGTAAAAGAACAATTAATGCGAACTAAATTGGATAAAAAAAGACCTTTGTTATCTTTAAATAGTAATAAAAATAAACAGATATTAAAATCATTATCAGTTATTCGTGATCCAATATATAAAAAAACGTCTGATTTTATTGTTGATACCGTTAATCATGACGTACCATTTATCGCTTCAAATATTATACGATATTTTTATCGTTTTAGTAAAATTAATTAAATTTTTATTTTATTCTTATGTAAATTATAAGTTAGGTGAGTATGGTACACAAAATACATGTTAATTTAAATATCGGTAGTTATGATATAAGTATTGGTTTTAATATATTAAAAAATTTTTTTATATCAACTGTTTTATTAAAGAATACAAATAATATTATTATTACAAATCATACTATTAAAAACATAATTATTAAAAATAAATATTACAGTGTTAATGAAAATACAAAAAATATACCTTTATTTAGTATTCCGGATGGTGAGTCTTATAAAAATTTAAAAGAAGTTGAAAATATTATATCTTTTTTACTAAAAAAACCATACGGAAGAGATGTAACATTAATAGCAATAGGAGGCGGAGTAGTAGGGGATATTACCGGTTTTGTTGCTTCAATATATCAAAGAGGAGTTAATTTTTTTCAAATACCTACTACTTTATTAGCGCAAGTAGACGCTTCTATTGGAGGAAAAACAGGAGTTAATCATGTATTAGGTAAAAATATGATCGGTTCTTTTTGGCAACCTAAAGGAGTTTTAATTGATATTGATTTTTTATCAACATTACCTAAAGAACACTTAATTGCTGGAATGGCTGAAATTGTTAAATATGCCATTATTTTTGACTATAAATTTTTTGTATGGTTAGAAAAAAATTATTTTAAAATATTACAATTGCAAAAAGAAACATTATTATTTTGTATAAAAAAATGTTGTGAATTAAAAGTTAAGGTGGTTGAATCTGACGAAAAAGAAAGCGGTTTACGATTTTTTTTAAATTTAGGACACAGTTTTGCACATGCTATTGAAACACATACTGGTTATGGTGCGTGGTTACACGGTGAAGCTGTTTCCGTAGGTCTTGTAATGTCAGCATATTTATCTGTTCAGTTAAATATATTACATAAAGATTATTTATATAGAATAAAAACTATTTTATATAAAATAGGTTTACCTGTTGTAGGTCCTAAAAATATGTTGCCACAAGATTATCTTAAATGTATGTTACGAGATAAAAAAGTATTGTCTGGAAGGATACGACTAATTTTGCCAATTTCTATTGGACAAGTAGAATTAATTTCTTCTATTGATAATAATAAGATATTACAGGTTGTAAAACAATTTCAGGAAAGGAAGTATTAATTTTAATAGCTAATATTATGTACGCGATATAAGTGTTTTTGCAATTAATGTAAATAAATTTTATTTTTATTCAGAAAATAATATTTTTATTTAAATATTATAATAATAATGATTAAGGATATTCATGAAACGCGTTGTAGTTGTTCCGTCTATTTTATCTGCAAATTTTTGTCGATTAGGAAAAGAAATACAGGCTGTTCTTGAAGCAGGATGTAATTTAATTCATTTTGATGTTATGGATAATCATTATGTTTCTAATTTAACAATGGGTTCTATGATATTAAAATCAATAAAAGAAAGTGGAATGAAGGTATTTTTTGATGTTCATTTAATGGCTTCTCCAGTTGATTCGTTAATTTCTTCATTTAAAGATTTAAATGTACAGTTCATTACAATTCATCCCGAATCTACTAATCATTTAGATCGAACTATACAATTGATTAAAAAAATGGACTGTGGTGTTGGTTTAGCTTTAAATCCGTCTACTTCTTTACATTTTTTAGATTATGTAATTGATGAATTAGATTTAATTTTAGTAATGGCTGTGAATCCTGGTTTTGGAGGTCAAAAATTTTTAAAATATGTTTTAAAAAAAATTCAACAAGTACGATCTTTAATCGATAATAGTCAGAAAAATATTTTATTGTCAGTAGACGGGGGAATTAATTTGTCTAATGTTGTGAGTGTGATACGATCGGGTGCTGATTATGTGGTAGTTGGTTCTGCTATTTTTCATTCAAATGATTATTTAAAAACAATAAGAAAGTTGACAGGTATTATTATAGATAATTGATTTTTAATTTAAATAGTAATAAATATTATTTATTTTAAAAAATTTTTAAGGTTTTTTTTATATGTTAAATATCAAAAAAAAAGATATTATGTTTACAGGGATTCAACCTACAGGTTTACTTACTTTAGGTAATTACTGCGGAACTATGTGTAATTGGAAAGATATACAAAAAAAATACGAATGTTTTTTTTGTATTGCTGATTTACATGCTTTAACTACTTTTTCGAGAAGTGGAAGTAATAAAAACAGCATAAAAAATAATTTTTCTACTGCTATATTGGATATAGCAGCATTATATTTGTCATGTGGTGTAGATCCTAATAGGAGTACAATTTTTGTACAATCGCATGTATATACGCATAGTCAATTATATTGGATATTAAGTAATTTTGTTTATTTTGGTGAATTATCTCGTATGACACAGTTTAAACAAAAATTATCACTAACAGTAAATACTCCCATTAACCTATCTTTGTTTTGCTATCCTGTTTTAATGGCTGCAGATATTTTACTATATCATACCAATTATGTTTTAGTAGGTTCAGATCAAAAACAACATCTAGAATTAGTTCAAAAAATTGCTCATCGTTTTAATTCTATATATGGAAATATTTTTATTGTTCCAGATATTTTAATCCTACCTGTAGGTAATAAAATAATGGCTTTGCAGGATCCAACAAAAAAAATGTCAAAATCGGATAAAAATACTAATAACACGATATTTTTGCTAGAGAATATTCATTCTATATATTTAAAATTACAACGTTCGTTAACAGATTCTGACTGTTCTTCTTCTTGTATTCGTTACGATATTTTAAATAAACCAGGGGTATCTAACCTATTATCTATTTTTTCTTGTATGACAAACAAAAAAATTTCAATACTTGAAGATGAATTTAAAAATTGTCAATATTCTATTTTTAAAAAAAAATTATCCGATGTTGTATGTGATACAATTTCTGAAATACAAGCTATATATTTTAAACTTAGACAAGATGAAGATTATTTAATTGATGTTTTAATTCATGGTGAAAAAAATGCTTTAAAATACAGTATAAACAAACTGGATGATGTTTTTCAGATTTTAAATTTATAAAGTAAAATATTTAGTTTTATATAAAATAATTACAATATTTAATTTTTTTTAACGTATAATAATATTATTACTACTTTAATATGTTCTATAAATTAAGTAATTTCAACGGTATTATTAAATGTTTATATAATAATTATTATTATCAAATATTAAAAATTTTATTAGTTTTTTCTTGATGATATTTGTATGTTAACAATGTAATTTACATTGATCACAAATAAAGAAAAAGTTTATTGGTATAGTTATGATATGGTCATGATATGAATTACATGATAATTGTTACCGGTCCTCCTTATGGTACTCAAAATGCTATAACTGCTTTTTTATTTTCAAAATCTGTTCTCAAGCTGAATTTTAATATTAGTAAAATTTTTTTTTATGCTTCTGGAGTATACAATGCTAATTGTATGATTAATCTTCCAGATAATGAATTTAATGTTTTGAATGGATGGATTAGTTTAAAAAAAAATTATAACATTCGGTTATGTATTTGTCCTGGCTCGGCTTACAGGAGAGGGATTTTATCAAATGAATCTTCTAAAAAGATTAAAAAACATCAAAAAATTTTTTCTTCTTTTTTTAGGTGTATGACGTTGACGGAATTATCGTATTCAATACATACCTGTGATCGCATTGTACAATTCTAATTTAAAAATATGTTTATTTTTTATGAAATCAATGGCTTTTATTTTTTCTAATGCTCCGTACGGAGACTATCTAGGTAGAGAAGGACTTGATTTTATTATTTCTTGTTCATTAACCTGTAATAAAATTGCTCTTTTTTTTATTGATGATGGTATATTTCAATTAAAATTATGTCAAAAACCAGAATTAGTTAAATTGCATAATTATTCTCTTTCGTTTAAAGTTTTGTTGTTGTATGGAATAAAAAAATTTTTTTTTTGCAAAAGATCAGCTTATCAGCGTGGTTTTAAAAAAAATAACGATTTTTTATTACCAGTAGAATTTTTAAATAAATCTTGTATTAAGAATAAAATAGATCAATTTGATTTTGTTTTAAAATGGTGATTATTACATGATATGTTACATATTTTACTAAATTCTCCATATCGAATATCTGTATCTTCTTTATTGTCGTTTAGCTCGATTTTTGATGATTTAATTTGTATTCAAGATGGTGTAATATTAAGCGTGATTAATGATTCTTATTTTAAAAAAATATATAAAAATTTTAATTTAATTTACTTTTTAGAAAATGATTTGTCTGCTAGAGGATTATTAAAAATAAGTAAAACAAATAATTTAAATGTATTAAACTACAAAAATTTTGTTCGTTTAACACAAAGTCACGCCTCTAATATGACTTGGTGATTATTTTAATAAACTATTATATATAAATGGATGTTATAACTTTAATCTAATTATTGGCTATTTCGGTTAAAGATATCTGCTGTTAAATTTTAAAAATAGAGTATTTTGGAGATACAAAATGTCTACAATTAATCAATTGGTTCGCGCTCCTAGAATTCGGAAAATAATTAAAACTAATGTTCCTGCTTTATCTGGATGTCCTCAAAGAAGAGGTGTATGCACACGAGTATATACAACAACTCCAAAAAAACCTAATTCCGCATTACGAAAAGTATGTCGTGTTAGATTAACAAATGGTTATGAAGTTACAGCATATATTGGAGGTGAAGGACATAATCTACAAGAACATTCAGTAATTTTAATTAGGGGTGGTCGAGTAAAAGATCTACCCGGTGTTCGGTATCACGTGGTAAGGGGTTCTTTAGACTGCTCTGGTGTTAAAGATAGAAAAAAAAGTCGATCTAAATATGGTGTTAAAAAGTTAAAAGTATAAATATTATTAAGGAGTATTAAAATGCCTCGCCGTCGCATAGTAGGACAACGTAAAATTTTACCTGATCCAAAATTTTCTTCAGATTTATTAGCTAAATTTATTAATATATTAATGATTGATGGTAAAAAATCTATTGCAGAAAATATTGTTTATTCTGCTTTATCGGCTGCATCTAAAAAAATAAAAAAGGAGGAGTTAGGCATTTTTATTTTAGCTTTAGATAATGTTAAACCATCAGTAGAAGTAAAATCTCGTCGTGTAGGAGGGTCGACGTATCAAGTTCCAGTCGAAGTTCGACCAACAAGAAAAAATGCTTTAGCTATGCGATGGATTGTAGCTGCGGCTCGTAAACGCACAGATAAATCTATGTCGATTCGATTGACTAATGAGTTATTAGATGCTATAGGAAATAAAGGTTCAGCTGTTCGAAAACGTGAAGAAGTTCATAAGATGGCGGAAGCAAATAAAGCCTTCGCTCACTATCGTTGGTAAATATGTCTATATCAAAAAATTATATTAATTAACGATATATTTTATATTTTTATAAAAAACAGATTTACAAGAGGATTTTTATGGCGCGTACAACACCGATTAATCAATATCGGAATATTGGTATTAGTGCACATATTGATGCAGGTAAAACCACTACAACAGAACGTATATTATTTTATACCGGAATTAATCATAAAATCGGTGAAGTACATGATGGTGCAGCTACAATGGATTGGATGGCTCAAGAACAAGAACGCGGTATTACAATTACCTCTGCTGCAACTACTACTTTTTGGTCAGGTATGGCTAAACAATTTTTATCGCATAGAATAAATATTATTGACACTCCAGGTCATGTTGATTTTACAATTGAAGTAGAACGATCTATGAGAATATTAGATGGAGTAGTAATGATTTATTGTGCGGTAGGAGGGGTACAACCACAATCAGAAACTGTATGGAGACAAGCAAATAAATACAAAGTTCCTCGGATCGCCTTTATAAATAAAATGGATCGAGTAGGTGCTGATTTTTTTAAAGTAGTAGATCAAATTCATACTCGGCTACATACTGTAGCAGTACCTATTCAGTTAGCTATTGGTTCAGAAGAAAATTTTAAAGGTGTAGTTGATTTAATAAAAATGAAAGCTATTCAATGGTTTGAGAAAGATCAAGGTGTAACTTTTAAATATTATGAGATTCCAAAAGAATTATTATCTATTTCAAAAAAATGGCATATGAATTTAGTTGAAATTGCTGCTGAAGCAAATGATCAATTAATGGAAAAATATTTACAGACTGAAGAATTGAGTGAAAATGATATTAAATTAGGATTAAGGAATAGAGCTTTAAATAATGAAATTACTTTAATAACATGTGGTTCAGCATTTAAAAATAAAGGTGTACAGGCTTTATTAGATGCAATTATTGAATATTTACCATCACCAGCTGATATTCATAATATGAAAAATTTTGTGCATGATAAGAATACATCTTCTTTTGATTGCAAATTAAATGATAAACAACCTTTTTCTGCTCTTGCTTTTAAAATTGCTTCTGATTCTTTTGTGGGAAATTTGACTTTTTTTCGTGTTTATTCTGGTATTGTTCGATCAGGTGATGTAGTTTTAAATTCTGTAAAAAATCATACTGAAAGATTTGGTCGAATAGTACAAATGCATGCTAATAAACGTGAAGAAATTAAAGAAGTCTATTCTGGTGATATTGCTGCAGCTATTGGTTTGAAGAATGTTACTACAGGCGATACGTTATGTGATGTAAAGCATCCAGTTATATTAGAAAAAATGGATTTTCCGGAACCAGTAATTTCAATTGCTGTAGAACCTAAAACTAAAGTTGATCAAGAAAAAATGGGATTGGCTTTGAATAGACTAGCTAAGGAAGATCCTTCTTTTAAGGTATGGACAGATTATGAATCTAATCAAACTATTGTTGCAGGTATGGGAGAATTACACTTAGAAATAATAATTGATCGTATGAAGCGTGAATTTAATGTAGATGCAAATGTCGGAAAACCACAAGTTGCTTATCGTGAAACTATTTTAACTAAAGTTGTGAATGTAGAAGGTAAACATATTAAACAGTCTGGTGGTCGCGGTCAGTATGGACATGTTGTAATCGATATTTTTCCTTTAAAAACTACTGATAGTTCTGGATACTCTTTTATTAATGACATTAAAGGTGGTGTAATTCCTGGAGAGTATATTTCTTCTATTGATAAAGGTATTCAAGAACAGTTAAAATCTGGTCCTTTAGCAGGGTATCCGGTAGTTGGTGTTGGTGTTCGTTTGCATGATGGTTCTTTTCATGATGTAGATTCTTCAGAATTAGCTTTTAAGTTAGCTGCTTCTTATGCTTTTAAATCAGCGTTTAAACAAGCACAACCGATTTTGTTAGAACCTATTATGCAAGTAGAAGTAGAAACCCCTGGAGATTATATGGGGGATGTAATTGGAGATATTAATCGACGTCGAGGTATCATTGAAGGAATGACTGATGATTCTTTAGGAGGAAAAAACATTAAAGCGTATATTCCTTTATCTGAAATGTTTGGATATGCAACTGATTTGCGTTCTCAAACGCAAGGTAGAGCATCATATTCTATGGAATTTATAAGATATACTGAAGCGCCAAAAATAATATGTGAAGATATCATCTCTAATCGATAATTTTAGTGTTTATAAAAAATATAATGATTTTGATTTATTATGTTAAAAAAATACATCAAATAACTACAGGAATAAACAATGTCAAAAGAAAAATTTAATCGCTCTAAACCACATATTAATGTAGGAACTATTGGGCATGTAGATCATGGAAAAACTACTTTAACAGCAGCAATTACAACTGTTTTATCTAAACGATTTGGCGGTACTGCTTGTGCTTTTGAGCAAATTGACAATGCTCCAGAAGAGAAAGCTAGAGGAATTACTATTAATACCTCACATGTTGAATATGATACAGAACTTCGTCATTATGCTCACGTAGATTGTCCTGGACATGCAGATTATATAAAAAATATGATTACTGGAGCTGCTCAAATGGATGGTGCAATTCTAGTGGTAGCTGCTACTGATGGACCTATGCCGCAAACTCGTGAACATATTTTATTAGGCAGACAAGTAGGCGTTCCACATATTATCGTTTTTTTAAATAAATGTGATATGGTAGATGATGAAGAATTATTAGAATTAGTAGAAATGGAAGTGCGTGATTTATTAACGCAATATGATTTTCCTGGTGATGATATTCCAATTGTCAGAGGATCGGCTTTAAAGGCTTTAGAAGGTGATAAAATTTGGGAAGATAAAATTATTGAATTATCTAATTATTTAGATACATATATTCCTGTTCCAATTAGAGCAATTGACGCTCCTTTTTTATTACCAATAGAAGATGTATTTTCTATTTCAGGTAGAGGCACAGTGGTAACCGGACGTATTGAGCGAGGTATCGTAAAAGTCGGTGAAGAAATTGAAATTGTAGGAATTAAACCTACAGTTAAAACAATATGTACCGGAGTAGAAATGTTTCGAAAATTATTAGATGAAGGTCGGGCTGGAGAAAATGTTGGTATTTTATTAAGAGGAACAAAACGTGATGATATTGAACGCGGACAAGTGTTATCTAAACCAGGCACTATTCATCCTCATTTAAAATTTGAATCTGAAGTCTATGTATTATCTAAAGAAGAAGGCGGAAGACATACTCCTTTTTTTAAAGGATATCGTCCTCAATTTTATTTTCGTACTACGGATGTTACAGGATCAATTGAATTACCCGAAAACGTAGAAATGGTTATGCCGGGTGATAATATAAAAATGATAGTAACTTTGATACATCCTATTGCTATGTCTGAAGGATTACGCTTTGCAATTCGAGAAGGAGGTAGAACAGTTGGAGCAGGTGTAGTTATAAAAGTTATTGCATAATATTAATATAAATTTTATTATATATCAATATTTTTATGTTTTGTCAAGAATAGAGCTTCATCTCTTTTCTTGACATATTAAAAATATAAATAAAAATTTAATTTTAATAACTGTTAAAAATTTTATATGGTGTGTCAAATTTTTTTTGATCTGTTGTTTCTATGAATTATATTTATTTATAAATGTATTATTTTTTTAAGTGAAGTTTATAGAAATAAGTTTTATTTAAATAAGGAGTTCTGTATTTATGCAGAATCAAAGAATTCGTATTCGTTTAAAGGCTTTTGATTATCGTTTAATTGATCAATCTACTATAGAAATTGTAGATACAGCAAAACGTACAGGAGCTAAAGTTTTAGGTCCGATTCCTTTACCTACAAAAAAGGAACGATTTACTATTTTGATATCACCACATGTTAATAAAGATGCTCGTGATCAATATGAAATTAGAACTCATAAACGATTAATTGATATTATACAACCAACTGAAAAAACTGTAGATGCTTTAATGCGATTAGATCTGGCTGCGGGAGTAGATGTACAAATTAGTTTAGATTAGGAGTAATTTACTATTAAATGTTATTTATTAATTAATAAAAGGTAAGTTGGAAATGATAGGTTTAGTAGGAAAAAAATTAGGAATTACGCGTATTTTTACAGAAGATAGTTTATCTATTCCCGTGACTATTGTAGAAGTTCTTGACAACTTTGTTGTACAGATTAAATCATTTAAAACAGATAATTATGAATCTATTCAAGTAACTACAGGAATAAAAAAAAAAATTAGTATTTTAAAACCAGAAAAAGGTCATTTTTTAAAACACCTTGCTCCTGTAGGTAGAGGTTTATGGGAATTTAGATGTAAAAAATCATTACAATTTAAGTGTGGTCAGAGAATAACTGTTAATTCATTTAGTAATGTTAAAAAGGTAGATGTAACTGGTTTTTCAAAGGGAAAAGGTTTTTCTGGTACAGTTAAACGGTGGAATTTTAGGATGCAAGATGCTACTCATGGAAATTCTTTATCTCATCGTGTTCCAGGTTCGATTGGTCAAAATCAAACACCTGGGCATGTTTTTAAAGGTAAAAAAATGTCGGGTCATTTAGGTAACACGCGTGTTACCATGCAAAATTTGCAAGTTATAGAGATAGATGATATTAAAAAAATAATATTGATTAAAGGATCTATTCCTGGTTATGTTGGAAGCGACATAATATTAAAACCTTCTGTTAAAGAAAAATAAAGGAGTATGAAATATGGAATTAATATTACAGGATACTAATGAAACATATATATTATCTGAGAAGGTTTTTAATGTGTCGTTTAACGAACCGTTAATTCATCAGACTATAGTTACTTATCTAGCTCGAAAAAGACAAGGTAGTAAGGCTCAAAAAAGTCGTTCAGAAGTATCTGGTTCAGGGAAAAAACCATGGAGACAAAAAGGTACTGGTAAAGCGCGAGCAGGATCTTTGAGAAGTCCTATTTGGAGATCAGGTGGTGTAACCTTTGCAGCTAAATCTAAAAAATATATTTTAAAAATAAATAAAAAGATGTATCAAGGTGCTCTGAAAAGTATTTTTTCAGAATTAATTAGACAAAATCGTTTATTTTTATTTGCAGATTTTTTTTTGAAATCTCCTAAAACAAAAATGTTGTTTAAAAAGTTACAATTAATGAATTTAAAACGTGTTTTGATTATTACAGATCCTGTAAGTCAAAATTTATTCTATGCTTCTAGAAATTTATATTGTGTATGCGTTTTAAGTGTTAATGCTATTAATCCTGTTAGTTTAATATCATACGATACCGTATTAGTTACAATATCAGCAATTAAAAAAATTGAGGCTATGTTTCAATGATTCTTACAGAAAAGTTATTAAAAGTATTATCGTCTCCACATGTTTCTGAAAAAACATCTAATTCTATGCAACAGTATAATACTGTAGTAGTTAAAGTAGGAAAATATGTTACTAAACTAGAAATTAAATTAGCGATTGAAAAAATTTTTCAGGTTCGAGTATATAAAATAAATACTTTAATTATCAAAGGAAAGAGAAAACGTCAAAAAAATAAAGTATGTAAGCGTATGGATTGGAAAAAAGCGTATGTAATTTTACAGTCAGGTCAAAACTTAGAATTTTTAGGGCATTCTAAATAAATACGATAAGGAGTTTATGTGACAATTATAAAATGTAAACCTACATCTCCTGGTAGACGTCATGTAATTAAAGTAACTCATCCTGGTTTGTACAAAGGAAAACCTTATTCACCTTTATTGCAAAATAAAGTTAAAACTGGCGGAAGAAATAATTACGGTCGTATTACTACTCGACATATCGGTGGAGGACATAAAAAATTATATCGTTGTATTGATTTTAAACGATGTAAGGATAATATCAAAGCAGTTGTACAAAGAATTGAATATGATCCTAATAGATCATCTAATATTGTTCTTATACTATATCAGGACGGTAGTAGGTATTATATCTTAGAACCAAAAGGTATTAAAATAGGTGATGTTATTGAATCAGGTTCTTCTGTATCAATTAAAATTGGAAATGCTTTACCTATTAAAAATATTCCTGTAGGAACAGTGTTACATAATGTTGAAATAAAAATTGGTAAGGGAGGACAAATAGCAAGATCTGCTGGTAGTTATGTACAATTAATTTCTAAAGAAGACACATATTCTGTTGTTCGTTTGCGTTCGGGAGAGTTAAGGAAAATTCATATAGAATGTCGAGCTACAATAGGTGAAGTAGGCAATTCAGAACATATGCTACGTATGTTAGGTAAAGCAGGAGCTACTCGTCGTCGAGGTATTCGACCGACAGTACGTGGTACAGCTATGAATCCTATTGATCACCCGCATGGTGGTGGTGAAGGAAGGAATTTTGGTAAACATCCAGTTAGTCCTTGGGGTGTAAATACAAAAGGTAAAAAAACTCGTAAAAATAAACGAACTGAATCGTTTATTGTTCGTCATAGAAAAAAATAACTATAGGATATATTGCATATGCCTCGCTCTCTCCGAAAAGGTCCTTTTATTGATGGTCATTTATTAAAAAAAATTCAGAAGACATTAAGAGAAGAAAAAAAAAATCCAGTTCGTACATGGTCTAGACGTTCTACTATTTTTCCTAATATGATTGGTTTAACTATATCTGTGCATAATGGTCGTCAACATATTCCAGTATTTATTACAGAAGAAATGGTTGGTCATAAGTTAGGAGAATTTTCTATGACAAGAACGTATCGAGGACATGTTGCAGATAAAAAAATTAAAAAAACCTTAAAATAAACTATAAAAAAAATGAATATATCAGCGAAATATAATCAAATTCGTTCCTCTGCTCAAAAAATTCGTTTAATAGCTAATATTATTCGCGGTAAAAAAGCATTGTTAGCATTACGCATTCTATCTAGTGTGAATAAAAAATCAGCACTTTTAATGAAAAAATTATTGCAATCAGCTTTGGCTAATGCT
This sequence comes from Buchnera aphidicola (Cinara pseudotaxifoliae), assembly GCF_900128595.1. Classification (NCBI taxonomy): domain Bacteria; kingdom Pseudomonadati; phylum Pseudomonadota; class Gammaproteobacteria; order Enterobacterales; family Erwiniaceae; genus Buchnera; species Buchnera aphidicola. The sequence continues at coordinate 394,901 of NZ_LT635893.1, read as the reverse complement.
GAGCATAATTATGGAGTTGATTTAAAAATATTAATTATTTCACAGATTTTTGTTAACGGAGGAAGTAGTATGAAACGTATGATGCCTAGAGCAAAAGGTAGAGCGGATAGAATTTTAAAAAGAACAAGTCATGCAACAATTGTTTTATCGGATATAAAACATTGTGGAGGATTATAATGGGTCAAAAAGTACATCCTAATGGTATGCGATTAGGTATTATTAAATCATGGAATTCTGTTTGGTTTGCTAGTAAAAAAGAATTTTCAAATTATATAGATAGTGATTTTCAAGTACGTAGATTTATAATGAAGAAATTGGCTACTGCTTCTATTTCAAAAATAATTATTGAACGTTTGTCAAAAAGTATTAAATTAACTATTTATACAGCTAGGCCTGGTATTGTGATTGGTAAAAAAGGTGAAGATGTTGAAAAATTACGGGTTCAAATCTCTAAGTTAACATGTGTTCCGACTCAAATTAATATTTCTGAAATTCGAAACCCAGAATTAGATGCTAAATTAGTAGCTGATAACATTGCTTCTCAGTTAGAAAGAAGAATAATGTTTCGCAGAGCTATGAAACGTTCTGTACAAAATGCTATTCGTCAAGGTGCAAAAGGTATAAAAATTGAAGTAAGCGGACGTTTGGGTGGAGTAGAAATTGCACGAAGGGAATGGTATAGGGAGGGTCGAGTTCCTTTACATACTTTAAGAGCTAATATTGAATATAGTGTATCAGAAGCACATACTACATATGGAATTATTGGTGTTAAAGTATGGATTTTTAAGGGAGAAATATTAGGTGGAATGGTTTTAGAAAAACAACAAGATAAAAAAAAATTTGGTTCTATGAAAAAATTTTCTCGAAAAAATCGTAGATAAAATTACGGAGATGTGTGTATGTTACAACCAAAACGTACTAAGTTTCGTAAAATGCATAAAGGAAAAAATAGAGGTTTTTCTGTTGATAATAAAATAAGTTTTGGAACATACGGTTTAAAAGCTGTTAACAGGGGTAGATTGACAGCTAGACAAATTGAATCAGCTCGTAAAACAATTACTAGATCGGTTAAACGTCAAGGAAAAATGTGGATTCGTGTATTTCCCGATAAACCTATTACGCAAAAACCTTTAGAAGTACGTATGGGAAAAGGTAAAGGAAACGTAGAATACTGGGTTGCTTTAGTTCAACCTGGAAAAATATTATATGAAATCGAGGGTATTTCCGAGCAAGAATCACGCTCCGCGTTTAAACTAGCCTCATCCAAGCTACCTATTAAAACTATTTTTGTTTATAAAACGGTATTCTAATTATGCATAATGTTATACAAAATGATATTAGTAAACAAGACTTGAAAAAAAAATTGTTAGGATTATTACAAGAACAATTGAATATGCGTTTACAATTAGCGTCCGGAAAGTTAAAAAAAACGCATGTAATAAAAAAAATTAGAAAGGATATTGCGCGCATTAAAACTGTTTTAACAGATCGGATAAATGATATATCATGAATGATAAAAAAAATATTTTGAAAGGTTGTGTTGTTAGTAATAAAATGCAAAAATCTATAATTGTGAATATAGATCGTAAAATAAAACATTCTATTTATGGAAAATATGTAAAAAAAAGAACGAAGTTATGTGTACATGATGAACAGGATGTTTGCAAAATTGGTGATATAGTTGAAATTTATGAATGCCGACCAATCTCTAAGACTAAATCTTGGACTCTTTTGCGTGTTTTAGAAAAGTCTTTTACTTAAAATTTTTTATTTTTATACACGGAGGCATGAGAATTATGAATAAATAGTTTCATGTCTTCTGTTGTTATATTTAATAATTATATTATTTTTAAAATTTTACATTTTTAAATATAAAATATAGGATTATATATATGATTCAAGTACAAACAGTTTTACATGTAGCTGATAATTCTGGAGCTCGGTTAGTTATGTGTATAAAGGTATTAGGTGGTTCTCGTCGACGTTATGCAGGTATTGGTGATATAATTAAGGTAGCAATTAAAGAAGCGATTCCTCGTAGTAAAGTTAAAAAAGGTGATGTTATGAAAGCAGTTATTGTTCGTACTAAAAAAGGGATTAGGAGACCGGATGGATCAATGATTTGTTTTGATAATAATGCATGTGTTATGTTAAACGATACAACCGGGCAACCTGTTGGGACTCGTATATTTGGTCCGGTTACAAGAGAATTAAGAACGGAATCTTTTATGAAAATTATTTCTTTAGCTCCAGAAGTATTATGATAAGGAAACTAAATAATGGCTGCAAAAATACGTTTTCATGATGTAGTAATAGTATTAACAGGAAGAGATAAAGGTAAGATAGGTATAGTACAGAAGATTTATCATGGCAATAATACAGTTATAGTGCAAGGTGTTAATTTAGTTAAAAAACATCAAAAAGCAATTCCAGAAAAACAACAAGTAGCTGGGATTATTTCAAAAGAATCACCTATTCATATATCTAATGTTTCTATTTTTAATAAAGAAACAAATAAACCAGATAAAATAGAATTTTTTTGGATCAATGGTAAAAAAACACGTAGATATAAATCTACTAAAAAATCGTTGACATAAAAGGAGGAAATTAAGATATGGCAAGACTGCATGTTCATTATGTGAATTATGTTATTCCTAAATTAATGAAAGAATTAAATTATTCTACTGTTATGGCTGTTCCTCAAATTAAAAAAATTACTTTAAATATGGGTGTAGGAAAATCTGTAACAGATAAAAAAGTATTAGAACACGCTATGAATGATTTAATGAGAATTTCTGGTCAAAAACCGGTTATAACTGTTGCTAAAAAATCTATTGCAACTTTTAAAATTCGTAAAGGTTATCCAATAGGATGTAAGGTTACTTTAAGAGGTACAAGACAATGGGATTTTTTTGATAAGTTAATAACTATTGCTATACCTCGTATACGTGATTTTAGAGGTTTATCGCGTAAATCATTTGATGGTACAGGTAATTACAGTTTAGGGATTCGTGAACAAATTATTTTTCCTGAAATTAATTATGAAAAAATTGATTCTATTAGGGGTATGGATATCACAATTACTACTAACGCTAATTCTAACGAAGAATGTGAACAGTTGCTTTCTGCGTTTAATTTTCCATTTCAAAAATAAAATTATAACGGTAAATATAATGGCTAAACAATCTATGAAATTTAGAGAAATTAAAAGATCTAAATTAGCAATAAAATATTATTCAGTACGCACTCAATTAAAAAAAATTATAAAATCGAAATTATCATCTGATAAAGATCGTTGGAACGCTATGCTAAAACTACAAACTCTTCCCAGAGATTCTAGTCCATCACGACAACGCAATCGTTGTCGACAAACTGGACGCCCACATGCTTTTCTTCGTAAGTTTGGATTGAGTCGTATGAAATTACGTGAAGCTGCCATGAAAGGGGAAATACCAGGTTTAACAAAAGCAAGTTGGTAATTCTTGTTAGAATTGTAAATTAACTAAATTATATGATATAAGGTACATTTTATGAGTATGCAAGACCCTATAGCAGATATGTTGACATCTATTCGTAATGGTCAACGCTCCAATAAAATCTTTGTGATTGTTCCTTTTTCTAAAATTAAAGAAAATATTGTTAAAGTTTTAAAGTATGAAGGATATATTTGTAATTATAAAATACAAAATATCCAAATTTCTCAATTAAAAATTTTTTTAAAATATTATGATGGAAAATCAGTTATTGAATATATTTCTCGAGTAAGTCGTCCAAGTTTACGTAAGTATTGTACAAAACGTAAAATACCTGTTGTAATGAATAATCTAGGCATTGCTATTCTTTCTACTTCTAGGGGTATGATGACTGATAAAGCGGCACGGAAAAAAGGATTAGGTGGAGAAATTATATGTTATGTAAGTTAATTTTATTGATTTTATTTAAATAGAGGAACCTAAAAATGTCTCGTGTTGCAAAATCATCCATTATTGTTCCAAATAATGTAACCGTTAATTTATCTGATTGTAAAATTACAGTAAACGGACCTTTGGGTTCATTAACGCGTATAATGCATGTATGCGTAAAAATTCTTAAAAAGGATGATTCTTTATTTTTTTCACATAATCATTTATCTGAATCATATGGTTGGATGCAAGCTGGTACTTGTCGTTCTTTAGTCCACACCATGGTTTTAGGCGTTACAGAAGGTTTTAAAAAACAATTAAATTTATTTGGCGTTGGGTATCGTGTTATACTAGAAAATAAAAACGTTCTAAAATTATATTTAGGTTTTTCGCATCCAGTAATTTATAAAATTCCACATATGGTAACAGCTATAATAGTATCTCAAACTGAAATTGTTTTGAAAAGTATAGATAAACAATTAGTTGGACAGGTAGCGGCAAATATACGATTATATCGTACTCCCGAACCCTATAAAGGAAAAGGTATTCGTTACTTTAATGAAATTGTACGAATCAAGGAGGCTAAAAAAAAGTAGCATGAAAGGAAAAATTAATAAAAAATATTCACGAATTCGTCGATGTACTAAAATACGTAAGAATAAACATTCTAATCGATTATTTCGTTTGGTAGTACATCGTACTTCTAGACATATATATGCTCAAATTGTGGTTTCCAAAAAATCCACTATTTCTGCAAGTGCTTCTACTGTAGAATTTAAAAAGCTAAACATTAATCATACCTATACTGGAAATAAACATTCTGCTAAAATAATTGGACAATTAATTGCCGAACGAGCATTAAAAAAAGGAATAAAAGTTGTTTTCTTTGATCGTTCTGGTTTTAAATATCATGGTCGAGTTAAAGAATTAGCTGAATCTGCTCGTATATCTGGTTTGGTTTTTTAAATAAAAAAAAAGGATGATGTATATGAATTTTGATAAAAAATTATCTCTAGATTTACAAGAAAAATTGATTATAGTTAACCGTGTATCAAAAACAGTAAAAGGAGGAAGAATTTTTTCATTTACTGCATTGACAGTTGTAGGTAACGGTAAAGGAAAAATAGGTGTTGGTTATGGTAAGGCTCGAGAAGTTCCTTCTGCGATTCAAAAATCTATGGAAAAAGCTAAAAAAAATATGATTGTTATTCCATTAAATCAAAATACCATACAACATTCTGTATATGGTTCTCATACAGGATCTAAGATATTTATGAAACCTGCATCGGATGGTACAGGAATTATTGCTGGTGGTGCTATGCGGGCTGTTTTAGAAGTTATAGGAATTCAAAATATTTTAGCTAAAATATATGGATCTACTAATCCTATCAATGTAGTTAAAGCTACTATTAATGGTTTAAAAAAAATTCGATCGCCAGAAATGATAACGAAAAAACTTGGAAAATCTATTATTAATATTTAAAATAAATGGTGTATTTTATTTATGAAAAGAATTTTTATTACTCAAACAAAAAGTCATATTGGTCGTTTACCAAAACATATAGCTACAGTTAAAGGATTAGGTTTACGTCATATTGGTGACACCGTACAACGAGAAGATACTCCTTCTATTCGTGGTATGATTAAGAAAGTTTTTTATATGGTTTCTGTTAATGAAAGGAAAAAATTATGTATTTAAATGTATTGTCAAGCTCTATATGTATAAAAAAAAAAAGAAAGCGTATATGTAGAGGAATTGGTTCAGGTTTAGGAAAAACAGGTGGAAGAGGACATAAAGGTCAAAAATCTAGATCAGGAGGAAATGTTAGAAAAAGTTTTGAAGGAGGACAAACACCTTTATATAGAAGAATTCCTAAATTTGGTTTTATATCTAGAAAAAAAATGTTTATAGATGAAATTAGGTTATTTGAATTAAATAGAATTTCTCATTTTAAGATAATAAATCTATCTGTTTTAAAAAAAACAAATTTAATTAAAAAAAATATTAGATATGTTAAGATTATTAAAGTTGGAGTAATAAAAAAACCAATAGTAATTTCTGGACTATCTGTTACTAAAGGAGTACGAATATACATTGAATCAATCGGAGGAACGATTACAAAATAAATATTTTTTACTTAAATAATTTTACTACTAACAGAAAGTATATTATGTCTATATTATATAATTTAAAAAAAAGAATGTGGTTAGTTTTTATTGCTATAATAATATTTCGTATTGGTTCTTTTATACCGATTCCAGGTATTAATATGAAAGTATTAGAACAATTTTTTACTCATACAAACAGTTCTTTGTTTACCATGTTTAATATTTTTTCTGGAGGATCATTAAATCGTGTTTCAATATTTACGTTGGGTGTAATGCCATATATTTCTTCTTCTATTTTAATTCAATTATTAACATTAATTTGTTCGCATTTACGTAATTTAAAAAAAGAAGGAGAGGAAGGAACAAAAAAAATTAATCAATATACTAAATATTTAACTTTATTATTATCTATAATTCAGTCAATCAGTGTGGTAATCGGACTTCCTTTTATACCTGGTATGAAAAATATTTTTGTGTTTACAGATTTTTATTTTTATATAATTTCAATTATTAGTATGGTAACCGGAACTATTTTTTTGATGTGGTTGGGAGAATTCATTACTGATAAAGGTATAGGTAACGGTATCTCGTTAATAATTTTTTTTGGAATAATATCTTCTTTGCCTGCTTCTATTCAAAAGACATTTTCTGTAATGCGTATTTACCACTTTAATAATTTATATTTATTACTAATATTATTAGTTATGTTTGCTGTAATTTTTACAGTAGTGTTTTTTGAAAAAAGTCAACGCAATATTGTTGTATGCTATGCTCGTCGTCATCAAGGAAGAAGCATGTATGCGTCACATCACAGTTATTTACCTTTAAAAGTTAATATGGCTGGGGTAGTACCTGTTATTTTTTCTTCTAGTCTGATTCTTTTTCCGTCAATTATATTGACATATTGTCGTCATGTTTTTAACAACAAAATATTTTTAGTAAAAATTTTTGATTTTTTTAAATTTAATCACAATGTTTATATGTTAACAAATGTAATATTGATAATATTTTTTTGTTTTTTTTATACTAGTGTAATGTTTAATTCTAAAGATACTGCTGTTAATTTAAAAAAGTCAGGTGCATTTGTACCTGGAATTAGACCGGGATTACAAACTGAACAATATATTAAAAAAATTGTTTTAAAGTTAACAACAATTGGTTCTATATATACTGTATTTATATGTCTAGTACCTGACGTTATGCATTCTTGGTTGAAAGTTCCTTTTTATTTTGGAGGTACTTCTTTATTAATTGTAGTAGTAGTACTTATGGAGTTTATTGTACAAATACAAACATTAATGATGTCTACTCAATATAAAAAGATATTAAAAAAAGCAAATTTATATTTAAAGAATTAAAATAATATCAGTATAATATTTATTTTGGAGTATCAATGAAAGTTCGTGCATCAGTAAAAAAATTATGTCGTAGTTGTAAAATTATTCGTCGGAAAAACGTAATCCGTGTTGTTTGTAAGAATGATCCTAAACATAAACAAAGACAAGGTTAGTTTTAATGTATATGTTTTGATTGTAAAAAATATTTGTACTAATTTAGTAAATTTTTTTCAAAGTTATACATAGATGTACTATGCAATATATATAAATAGAGGAAACTTTTGTGACCAGAATTGCCGGAATAAATATTCCTGATCATAAGCATTTATTAATAGCTTTAACTGGAATTTATGGAATTGGTTTATCATTGTCTAAAAAAATTTGTAAAGCTATAAATCTTAGACATGATATTAAAATTAATGCATTAAATGAACAACAAATTGATAAATTACGTAAGCTTATATCTACTTTTTTAATTGAAGGGGACTTACGTAGAGAAAGAACCACCAACATAAAAAGATTAATGGATATCGGTTGTTATAGAGGGTTACGTCATCGCAAACATTTGCCAGTACGTGGACAAAGAACTAAAACAAATGCTCGTACATGCAAAGGTCCTAGAAAGTTAATAAAAAGTAGATAATTTGGAAAAATAATTGATTATGTTAAAAAAAACAGTAAATATCCCTAAAAAACGTATAAAAAAACAAGTTTTAGATGGTATTGCGCATATTCATGCATCATTTAATAATACCATTGTTACTATTACTGATCGTCAAGGAAATACTTTAGGGTGGGCTACTTCTGGGGGTTCCGGTTTTCGGGGTTCAAGAAAATCCACTCCATTTGCTGCTCAAGTAGCAGCCGAAAAATGTGCTGATCGAGTTAAAGATTACGGTATAAAAAATTTAGAAATTATGGTAAAAGGGCCTGGACCGGGTCGTGAATCTACAATTAGAGCTTTAAATGCTTCAGGATTTCGTATTACTAATATTACAGATGTTACTCCTATTCCCCATAACGGATGTCGGCCCTCTAAAAAACGTAGAGTTTAATGATTATATTTATGTATACAATAAGAGAAGAGAGATATGGCAAAATATTTGGGTCCCAAGTTAAAATTGAGTCGACGAGAAGGATTGGATTTATTTCTAAAATCAGGTGTACGTTCTATTGAATCTAAGTGTAAAATTGATCAATCTCCAGGTCAACATGGATTAAGAAAGTTGCGTCTATCAGGTTATGGTATGCAGTTAAGAGAAAAACAAAAAGTAAGACGTTTATATGGAATATTAGAACGACAGTTTCATAATTATTATAAAAAAGCTTCTAGATTAAAAGGTAATACAGGTCAAAATTTGTTATTTTTATTAGAAAATAGATTAGATAATGTCGTATATCGTATGGGTTTTGGTTCTACCAGAGCAGAATCACGTCAATTAATTAGTCATAAGTCTATTTGTGTAAATAACAAAATTGTGAATATTCCTTCTTATCAGGTTTCTGCTACAGATAAAATTTCTGTTTGTGAACATTCTAAAAAACAAATGAGAATTCAGGCTGCTATAGAAATTACAAAACAACGTGAACCATCTAGTTGGTTAGATGTAAATTATAAAACAATGGAAGGTACATTTTTACGTCCGATAGAGCGTCATGATTTATCTTCTGATATTAATGAACATTTGATAGTTGAATTATATTCGAAGTAATAAATATGACTATTGTTGGAGAAAGGTAGTATGCAGGATTTTGTAGAAGATTTTTTAAAACCTAGACTAGTTAATATTGAACAAATCAGCGCAACACACGTTAAAGTTACATTAGAACCATTAGAGCGTGGTTTTGGACATACACTAGGCAGTGCTTTAAGAAGAATTTTGTTGTCTTCTATGTCTGGTTGCGCGGTTACTGAAGTTGAAATAAAGGGAATATTACATGAATATATGTATAAAGAAGGTATAAAAGAAGATATATTGGATATTTTATTGAATTTAAAAGGTTTATCAATAAAATTATTTGGTAAAAACGAGGTAATTTTATCTTTAAAAAAGAGCGGTATTGGACCTGTTATTGCCGCAGACATTAACCATGATTCTTCTATAGAAATTATAAATTTAAAACATGTTATCTGTAATATCACTTGCCCCAATGTTTCTATTGATATTCGCATGAAAGTAATGCGCGGCAGAGGATATATAACTGCTAAATCCCAAAAAGATTTATTACAGGAAGATAATCGTGTTATTGGAAAATTATTTTTAGACGTATCATATAGTCCTATAGAACGTATAATATATAACGTTGAAGCTGCCAGAGTAGAACAAAGAACTGATTTAGATAAGTTAATAATAGAAATGGAAACTAATGGTACAATTGATCCAGAAGAAGCCATTAGAAAAGCCGCGACTATATTAGCAGAACAATTAGAATCTTTTGTTGATTTAAGAGGTATTCATGAAACAGAAGTTAAAGAAGAAAAACCAGAGTTCGATCCTAGCTTATTACGTCCAGTAGATGATTTAGAGTTGACCGTGCGTTCTGCAAATTGTTTAAAAGCTGAAAGTATTCATTATATTGGCGATTTAGTTCAAAAAACTGAAGTAGAGTTGTTAAAAACACCTAATTTAGGTAAAAAATCATTGACAGAAATTAAAGATATTTTATCTGCTAAAGGATTATCATTAGGAATGAAGTTAAGTAATTGGCCACCAAAAAATTTGATAGATGAATAAATATTTGAGTTAATAATGATTATTATAGATATATAATTTTGAAATTTTTAAATAAAGTTAAAGGATATATGAATTATGAGACATAAAAAAAAAGGACGATTATTAAATAGAAAACGTAGTCATGTTAAAGCTATGTTTAAAAATATGATTTGTTCATTAATTCAATATGAATATATTAAAACAACTTTACCAAAAGCTAAGGAATTAAGATGTTTTGTAGAGCCTCTTATTACTAGATCAAAGTATGATACGATTGCTAATCGTCGAGTAGTTTTTTCTCGAATTCGTGATATTTTTACTGTTAAAAAATTATTTAATGAATTAGGTCCATATTTTTATTCTCGTCCCGGTGGATATCTACGTATATTAAAATGTGGTTTTAGGAAAGGTGACAATGCTACTATGGCCTACGTAGAATTAGTAGGTCGAAATTTATAAAAATTGTTTAACAAAGTTGAAATTTTTATATTTAATTTTAATAAAAACGGCATTTTTGTGCCGTTATTTTTGTATTTTTAATTTTATTAAAAATATACATTTTAATTTATGGCAATATTTTATTTTTAATGAATAATTGTTTATTTGAATTCAAGATATCTTTTATATGTAATGTTTTTTTTCCAGGCATTTTTATTTTTTCAATTCGCAGTACTCCGTATTTTGTATTTATTTTTACTCCTTTTTTACTAATACTAATAATTTCTCCATTTTTAAATTTTTTTTGATTAAAAGATGCAATGGAAAATTTTTTGACTTTTACATGATCTTTGTTAAGAAGAAAATAACAACAAGGCCACGGATTAAATGCTCTAATTAATCGATCTATATAAATTACTGGTAATGACCAACATATTTTTGCATCTTTTTTTTTTATTTTTGGAGCGATAGTCGGAATTATATTTTTTTTTAAGTTTTGAATTATTTTTTTTGGATATATAATCATATTTAATGATTGATACATACACTGTAATGAAATTGGTATTAGTTTTGCAGATAAAGTTTTCGTGTTATCATTACTACTAATAGGACAAGTTAATTGATAAATTATTTTTCCAGAATCTACTTTAGAATTCATTTGTATTACACTGATTCCTGTATAACTATCCCCGGATAAGATTGCCCATTGAATTGGAGCTGCTCCCTTCCATCTAGGTAATAAGGAAGCATGTATATTAATCCCCCCAAAATAAAATAATTGTAAAATATTAGATGGTATTATTAATCCATATGATGATACGATTAAAATATCAGCCTGAATTTTTGATATTTTTATAAAAAATTTTTTTTCATTAAGTTTGTTTGTTTGTAATATTTGAATATTATGTCTTATAGCAAATTTTTTTATTGGAGAAAATTGTTCATTCTTGTTTTTGCAAAAAGGATTGTCTAATTTAATTAGTACAGCAGTAACGGTGTACTTAGAATAAAATAGTGCACGTAAGTGTTCCAAAGAAAAATTATTACTACCCGCAAAGATAATTTTTGATATTTTTTTTAACATATTAATTAAGATAATAATTTGTTTAATAGAAAAGTATATTGTTAATTTATATAATCTATAAACAATTTTCCGGTTAAATGATCTATTTCGTGTTGAATGCAAATAGATAACAAAGATCTAGCTTCAAGTATAAATAATTTTCCAAAAGGATTAAATGCTTGTATTTTTATGTAACTAGATCGATTAATTTTAGCTGTTTTTTTAGGAATTGATAAACAACCTTCTTGTGTACATATATATTTTTTGTTTTTTTTTAAAATGATAGGATTAATTAAAATTAATTCTGATTGATGTGGTGTAATAGAACTAATTGTAATGATCTGTTTTGGTATATTAATCTGCGGTGCTGCAAGTCCGATACCATTATTAGCATACATAGTATCAAACATATCATTTATAATACTAATTATTTTTTGGTTTATTTTTTTAATAGGTTTAGATTTTACTCGTAAACGATGATCAGGAAATTGTAGAATTTTATGTACTGACATAAATTTTTTTATATATTTAGTTAATGTATTAATTTTTTTATGTAAAATCAATCAAGCTATTTTTTTTATCTTTGAGGAGTAAATATGTATTTTAAAAATGTTAAAAATAAAAAAATTATTGCTTTATTTGGTAATCCCGTTAGTCATTCTTTATCTCCAGCAATACATAAAAATTTTTCTAAAGAAATAAAGATTAATTATCATTATAACTCTTTTTTATGTAAAAAATCAAATTTTTTTTCTACAGTTAAAAAATTTTTTAATACAGGTGGTTTAGGATGCAATATCACGGTTCCTTTTAAAAGAATATCGTTTGATATTCCTCATCAACATACTAAAATAGTAAAAATTTCTGGTTCTATTAATGTTTTAACTAAAATATCAAATAATAATATTATAGGTGATAATACTGACGGTATTGGTTTAATATATGATTTAAAACGTTTAGGTTATATTAAAAAAAATTGCACAGTACTACTATTAGGATCTGGAGGTGTTGCTTATTCTGTTGTATATCATTTATTAAAAAAAAAATGTTCTGTTTGTATATTAAATAGAACTATTAGTTGTGCATCTAACTTAGTAGATACATTTAAACACTTTGGTGATATTTTTATTTTTTCTGATGATATGAAAAATTATAGTTTTGATTTAATAATTAATGCGACTTCATGCAGTATATATAATACATCTCCCGTTTTTCCCAAAAATTTAGTAGGTTCTAGAACCAAATGTTATGATATTTCATACTCTACTACAAATACATTGACTCCATTTTTATATTTATGTAAAATTTTAGGTAGTCGATATATTTCTGATGGTTTAGGAATGCTAGTTGCCCAAGCAGCGTATTCATGTTATTCTTGGTTTAAAATATTACCTAATATTGAAAAAAATATTAATATTATAAAAAATTTAAATAATACAGTATAAAAATTGCTAATTAATTGTTAATATGTTTAAATTAACTAGTTGTTTATAAAGTGTATTTGTAGTGATAAAAATAAATATTTTATAAAATATACGAAAAAACACTTGACACTTTTTATTCCTTATGTAACATTAAAAATTAGTAGTTATATTATTATTTTTTTTTAGTCCTCTTCGTCTAGCGGTTAGGACACTGCCCTTTCACGGCGGCAACAGGGGTTCAAATCCCCTAGAGGACAAAAATTAAAAATATTTTGTATACTAAAAAAAAAATATATGATATAATCACTTCACGAATTAAATAGGTTGGTATTTTAGTTCTTTAAAAATTTGGATATGATAAAAATTTAGAAAAACACCTGTGGGTTGTAAGGTTAAGCATAATAAGCGTATTTGGTGGATGCCTAGGCATTCAGAGGCGATGAAGGACGTGCTAATCTGCGATAAGCATCGGTGAGCTGATATGAAGCGTTATTATCCGATGATTTCCGAATGGGGAAACCCGTTGTTAAAACAACATTATTAACTGAATAAATAGGTTAATAAAGCAAACCAAGGGAACTGAAACATCTAAGTACCTTGAGGAAAAAAAATCAATTGAGATTCCCTTAGTAGTGGCGAGCGAAAAGGGAGCAGCCCAGAATCAAAAAGGACTAAAAATATAGCAGAATAGTGTGGAAAAACTAACGATACAAGGTGATAGTCCTGTATGTGAAGTATTTTTTTTCTAGGATTCAGAAAGTAGAACGGGACACGAGAAATCTTGTTTGAAGACAGGGGGACCATCCTCTAAGGCTAAATACTCCTGAATGACCGATAGTGAACTAGTACCGTAAGGGAAAGGCGAAAAGAACCCCGGTTAGGGGAGTGAAATAGATCCTGAAACCAAATACGTACAATCAGTAGGAGCTTGTAATTTTTAAAAGTGACTGCGTACCTTTTGTATAATGGGTCAGCGACTTGTATTTTGTAGCAAGGTTAACTAATAAGGGAGCCGTAGGGAAACCGAGTCTTAAATGGGCGATTTTTTAGAGTTGCAAGATACAGACCCGAAACCCGGTGATCTAGCCATGAGCAGGTTGAAGGTTGGGTAAAACCAACTGGAGGACCGAACCGACTGATGTTGAAAAATCAGCGGATGACTTGTGGTTAGGGGTGAAAGGCCAATCAAACCGGGAGATAGCTGGTTCTCCCCGAAAGCTATTTAGGTAGCGCCTCGTGAATTCATCTTCGGGGGTAGAGCACTGTTTTGACTAGGGGGCCATCCCGGCCTACCAAATCAACGCAAACTCCGAATACCGAAGAATGCTATCACGGGAGACACACAGCGGGTGCTAACGTTCGTTGTGGAAAGGGAAACAACCCAGACCGTCAGCTAAGGTCCCTAAATCATAGTTAAGTGGGAAACGATGTGAGAAGGCATAAACAGCCAGGATGTTGGCTTAGAAGCAGCCATCATTTAAAGAAAGCGTAATAGCTCACTGGTTTAGTCGGCTTGCGCGGAAGATATAACGGGGCTAAATTATGTACCGAAGCTACGGCAATAAATATATTTTTTATTGGGTAGGGGAGCGTTCTGTAAGCCTGTGAAGATGTTCTGAAAAGAACATTGGAGGTATCAGAAGTGCGAATGCTGACATGAGTAACGATAAAGTAGGTGAAAAACCTACTCGCCGAAAAACCAAGGTTTCCTGTCCAACGTTAATCGGGGCAGGGTAAGTCGACCCCTAAGGTGAGGCCGACAGGCGTAGTCGATGGGAAACTAGTTAATATTCTAGTACTTATTTTTTACTGCGATGGGGAAACGGAGAAGGTTAGGTTATCCGGGGGTTGGTAGTCTCGGTTTAAGTATGTAGGATGGAAAATTAGGAAAATCCGATTTTCTGTATAAGTCTAAGATACGAATACTAGTTATGTAAATAACAAAGTAACTAATACCACGCTTCCAAGAAAATCCTCTAAGCATATAGGTGAATTGTAAATCGTACCCGAAACCGACACAGGTGGTTAAGTAGAGTATACTAAGGCGCTTGAGAGAACCTGGATGAAGGAACTAGGCAAAATAGTGCCGTAACTTCGGGAGAAGGCACGCTAACATATAAGTGTAAAAATTTACTTTTGAAGCTTAAGTTAGTCGCAGATACCAGCTGGCTGCAACTGTTTATTAAAAACACAGCACTGTGCAAACACGAAAGTGGACGTATACGGTGTGACGCCTGCCCGGTGCCGGAAGGTTAATCGATGAAGTTAAGGGAAACCTAAAGCTTTTGACTGAAGCCCCGGTAAACGGCGGCCGTAACTATAACGGTCCTAAGGTAGCGAAATTCCTTGTCGGGTAAGTTCCGACCTGCACGAATGGCGTAATGATGGCCAGGCTGTCTCCATCCAGGACTCAGTGAAATTGAATTTGCTGTGAAGATGCAGTGTACCCGCGGCAAGACGGAAAGACCCCGTGAACCTTTACTATAGCTTGACATTGAAAATTGATTTTTGTTGTGTAGGATAGGTGGGAGACGGAGAATTTGATACGCAAGTATCATTGGAGTCAACCTTGAAATACCACCCTATAAAAATTGTTTTTCTAATCTAGTATCGTAATCCGGTACAGAGACAGTGTCTGGTGGGTAGTTTGACTGGGGCGGTCTCCTCCCAAAGAGTAACGGAGGAGCACAAAGATTGGCTAATTACGGTCGGACATCGTAAGGTTAGTGTAAAGGCATAAGCCAGTTTAACTGCAAGCATGATAATGCGAGCAGATGCGAAAGCAGGTCTTAGTGATCCGGTGGTTTCTGTATGGAAAGGCCATCGCTCAACAAATAAAAGGTACTCCGG
Source organism: Buchnera aphidicola (Cinara pseudotaxifoliae) (assembly GCF_900128595.1). Classification (NCBI taxonomy): domain Bacteria; kingdom Pseudomonadati; phylum Pseudomonadota; class Gammaproteobacteria; order Enterobacterales; family Erwiniaceae; genus Buchnera; species Buchnera aphidicola. Next base: position 379,064 of record NZ_LT635893.1, on the reverse strand, counting down.
GGATAACAGGCTTATACCGCCCAAGAGTTCATATCGACGGCGGTGTTTGGCACCTCGATGTCGGCTCATCACATCCTGGGGCTGAAGCAGGTCCCAAGGGTATGGCTGTTCGCCATTTAAAGTGGTACGCGAGCTGGGTTTAGAACGTCGTGAGACAGTTCGGTCCCTATCTGCCGTGGGCGTAGGAAAATTGAGAGGGGCTGCTTCTAGTACGAGAGGACCGAAGTGGACGTATCCCTGGTGTTCGGGTTGTCATGCCAATGGCATTGCCCGGTAGCTAAATACGGAAGAGATAAGTGCTGAAAGCATCTAAACACGAAACTCGCCTCAAGATTAGTTTTCCCTGAAATATATAAAATATATTTACTGAAGGGACGTTGTAGACTACGACGTAGATAGGCTAGGTGTGTAAGCATAGTGATATGTTCAGCTAACTAGTACTAATGACCCGAGAGGCTTAACCTTACAACACCAGAGGTGTTTTTCTAAAAAATAAAACCTGGCAACAATAGTGTTATGGTACCACCTGAATCCATTTCGAACTCAGAAGTGAAACATTTCAACGCCAATGGTAGTACAAGGTCTCCTTGTGTGAGAGTAGGACATTGCCAGGTATTATTTTTTTTTATTTAATTTTTATCATATTTTAAATTTTTATATTCTTATTTATATCTATTGTTTTTTTAATTTTTTAATTTAATGTACATATTTTTTACATGAAATATTTATATTGTATATAAGATATTACGAATATATATTAGATTTATTATTTATAAATAATGTATTTACTATAGGTATAAGTTTTAGCTTACATTTTTCATTCTAAGGTAATATATAGATGTCCAAGATTAAAGGTAATGTAAAATGGTTTAATGAATCTAAAGGTTTTGGTTTCATTACACCGGAAGATGGAAGCAAAGATGTTTTTGTTCATTTCTCTGCTATTCAAAGCAACGGATTTAAAACTTTGGCAGAAGGTCAAAGTGTTGAATTTGAAATTACCGAAGGCGCAAAAGGCCCGTCAGCTGCTAACGTAGTTAGTTTGTAAGAAAATTATTAAAAATTTTTATACACAAACTACATATATAGTAGTGCTTTTGCGATGCGGATTTAAAAATACCGCATCGCAAAATCTTTTATAGTACCATTCTTACTAAATGAATTTTACTCAATTCTTTATATAAGTTTTTTATTTGTATAAAATTTTTTGCACAAATAGTGATTGAGATAGATAAATATGTTCCTTTATTGCTAGATTTTATATCTGGCGCATAATCCCCTGGGATGTGTGTTTGCACAATTTTAATTATATTGTTGGTCAGTTCTGGTTGAGCTAACCCTATTACTTTATAGGTAAAGTTACATGGAAATTTCAGCATTTTTTCTAGTTTATTATTCATTTTTATACTCTTAATTAATCAATATTTTATTTATTAGTTAAATAGATTTAATTTTATACATTATATTTTGTTTATAATTAAATAAAATAATATTTTTTGTATTAAAAAGTAGAAATTTAATTTTATAAAAATATATACTGATATTTTATCATATATTTTCTGTATTTTTTATTTTATGTGTATTAAGAGCATGAATATGTTAAAAATTTTTAACACTTTAACGAAAAAAAAAGAGAAAGTTCAATTTTCTTATTCTAAAATAATCAATATTTATGTATGCGGTGTTACTGTATATGATTTATGTCATATTGGTCATGCGCGTACTTTTCTTGTTTTTGATATAATTAAACGCTATTTAGAGTATTTAGGGTATAAAACTTGTTACGTACGAAATATTACTGATATAGATGATAAGATTATTTATACTGCTAATCGAAACAATGAATCTATTGACGTTCTTGTTAAACGTATGATTAAACATATGCATAAAGATTTTTTATGTTTAAATTTGCAAGATCCTGATTATGAACCTAAAGTTACTAGATGCATGCAAGATATAATTTCATTTATAGAGATTTTACTAAAAAAAAATTTTGCTTATATTGCTGATAATAAAGATATTTTGTTTTCTATCAAACAATATAATAGTTATGGAATTTTATCACGTAGAAAAAAACTGTGTTGTTTACACGACACTGTATCGTATGACGATTCTATCTATAATGAATCTAATGATTTTGTTTTATGGAAACATAGTATAAATAAATCTGATCCACACTGGATATCTCCTTGGGGTCCGGGAAGACCTGGATGGCATATTGAATGTTCTGCTATTATAAATAAATTTTTTAAAAATGGAGTTAATATTCATGGAGGAGGAATTGATTTATTGTTTCCTCATCATGAAAATGAATTAGCTCAATTAAAAAGTATAAAAAGTTCTTTTTCTATTAAATTTTGGATACATGTTGGTATGGTGATTATAAATAACCATAAAATGTCAAAATCATTGTCTAATACTGTATTTATACGTGATTTATTACATAAATATGATCCTGAAGTAATAAGGTTCTACATCCTCTCTACTCACTATAGGCACCCCTTAGTTTTTCGAGAAAAAAATTTAAACGCTTCTCAGAATATTTTAAAAAAAATATATGTTTCTTTGCTATATCACAATATTCAATGTACACATACTAATGATCAGAAAAAATTACGAAATACGTTTAAAGAAAAATTTTTTTCTGCTATGAATGATGACTTTAATACTCCTAAAGCATGTTTGATATTGCAAAAGTTATCGCAGTATATTAATAAGATTAAAAAATCTAGAGATATACTTTTATACAATTCTTTATCTAAAGATTTGATTTTTTTTGGAAATGTTTTAGGATTGTTAAATCACGATCCTAAAAATTTTTTACGTTCTTTTACCAATAAAATGTCTAGAAGTCAGATTAATATAGTAGAAAAATTAGTACGTATGCGAGATTCTTACCGTAATAATAAAAAATGGAATTTAGCGGATATGATTCGAAAAAAGTTATTAAAATTAGGGGTCACTATAAAAGATGGTAATGAACGTTCAACATATAAATTTATTTATAAAAATTAATAAATTTACATAAATACCACATTTTGTAAAAAATAATATTTAAGACATTAATTTGATTGTTAAAGAACTTTTTGTATTTTGTAGTTTTCTTGACTATATATTTTTAGTTGTTTATTTAAAGTTATTTTTATTACTTTTTTCTATTAATTAAATTAATTAGATTTTGTATCTCATATACTATTCGTAAACCTGCCTATAAAAAATTTTTATAATGTATCTTATAAACAATATATGATTAATTTTGTTTATTTATTGGATATATAATTCTTTATATATTTAAAATTATTGATATTTTATTAGTTTTTACGTATAATTACATTGAAATATTTTTCGCGCTCTTAGCTCAATTTGGATAGAGCAACAGCCTTCTAAGCTGTAGGTTACAGGTTCAATTCCTGTAGAGCGCAAAAATTTAATTATTTTTTATTATTTTTATTTATATATAAAATAATTTTTTTGTTTATTTCATGAATAGATTTATTTGCATTTATTTCTATATATTTAACATTTTGTTTTAAATCCTCTTTTTTAAACCAATCTATAAGTGGAGTAGTCAATTTCCTATACTCCTCTAATCTAGTGATAATGATTTTTTTGTCATCATCTTTTCTCTTACTTAATAATTCACCAGTTAAATCATCTTTATTTTTTCTTTTAGGAGGATTAAACGTTTTATGGTAAGTTCTTCCTGATGAAGTATGTATTAGTCTTCCAGTAATTCTATTAAGAATGTTATGAGTACTGATTTTTAAATGTATAACAAATTGCATTTTTATATGCTTTTTTAATGATTCAGCTTGTTTAATAGTTCTTGGAAAACCATCTAATATAAATTTATTAAAACAATTTTTTTTTTTAATTTTTTTTTTGATTAAATTTATAATAAAAGAATTGTTTACTAATTTCCCTTGATTTATTTTGTTTTCTATATAACTTTTTGTTTTTTCATTCTTTTTGCTTTCTTGGCGTAATATTTCTCCGGCAGAAATAAAAGGTATATAAAAATATTTTGATAACAACTGTGTTTGTGTGCCTTTTCCGCTTCCAGGGGCTCCAAGCATAATGATACGCATAATAATACAATTGTCCTTAGAATAATTTCTTTTATATAAATAACATTTATATATATATTTGTAATATATTTTTTATTGTAATAGTAAAGTATTAAGTCTATTAATAAAAATATGAGGATTTTCTAGAGTTCCTTTTTCTGCTAAAACAGATTGTTCGAACAATATTTTTATCCAATTAGAAAATTCTAATTCATTGTCTATTTTTTGTATTTTTTTAACTAACGGATGTGTTGGGTTAATTTCTAATATATATTTTATTTTAGGAATAGGTTGTCCTGCAGCGCTAAATATTTTAGCCATCTGAGTACTCATATCATTCGTATCTGTTAAAACTATAGCAGGAGTGTTGTTTAATCGATATGTTATACGTACATCTTTAACTTTGTTTTTTAGTATTTTTTTTATTTTTTCAATAAAGTTATCAAATATTTTTTTATCATCATTATTGTTATTCTGATTAGATATTAATTCTTTTAAAGAATCATCAGCTTTACTAACTGATTGAAATTTAATATTATTATAATCAGTTAAATAATTCATCATCCATTCGTCAATTCTATCTGATAGTAATAAAACATCAATTTTTTTTTCTTTAAAAATTTCTAAATGAGGACTATTTAAAGCTGATTTATAGCTATCAGAAGTTAAAAAATATATTTTATTTTGTCCTTTTACCATATTATCAATATATCTTTTTAGAGACAATGTTTGTTCTTCCGAACCTACTTGTATTGAAGAAAATCTTAATAAATTAGCAATAATTTTTTGATTTTCAGAATCTTCTGCTAAACCTTCTTTAATTACTAATCCAAATATATTCCAAAATTTTTGATATTTCTTATCGTTATCTAACGATAATGTGTGTAATATTTTTAAAATACGTTTGGTAAGCGTTTTTCGTAAAATATTAGTAATACTGCTATCTTGTAATATTTCTCTAGAAATATTTAAAGGAAGATCTTGTGAATCTATAATTCCTTTAACGAAACGCAAATAATTTGGAAGGAATTGCGTAGCTTCATCCATAATAAACACATGTTTCACATATAATTTTAAACCATGTTTATTTTCACGGTGCCACATATCCCAAGTTGCTTTTTTTGGAATATACAATAAACTGATGTATTCTTGATTACCTTCAACTGTATTATGACTCCAAGTTAATGGTTTTTCAGAATCGTGTGTTATGTATTTATAAAATTCTTGATAATCTTTTTTTTTGATGTTATTTTTATTTTGTGTCCATAGAGCTTGTGCTTCGTTAATTTTTTCCCAAGAAATTATTTTTGTTTTTTTGTCATAATTATCAATTTCAATAGGTATTGAAATATGGTCAGAATATTTTTTTATTATTTGTTTAACTTTCCAATTGTCTAAAAATTCTTGTTCTGAGGGTTTCAAAGATAAAACAATTTTTGTTCCGTGTTCTTTTGTAGAAAATTTCTCTATTGAGTATTCTCCTTTTCCTTCAGAAATCCATAATATTCCACTTTCAGTTTTTTTTGCAGACGCGTGTTTTGTATATACTGAAACTTTTTCAGATACTATAAAAGAAGAATAAAAACCTACTCCAAATTGGCCTATAAATTCATTTTTTTCTTGATTTTTAATATTTTTCATTTGATTTAAAAAAGATTTTGTTCCAGATTTTGCTATAGTACCTAAATTATTTATTACTTCTTTTTCAGTCATACCTATTCCATTATCTGAAATAATGATTTCATTTTCTGTTTTTTTTACTGAAATTTGTATTTTAGGTATATATGTATTTTTTGTATATTTTTCTGGATTATATAATTTTTCAAATCTTAGTTTTTCTATTGCATCAGAAGCGTTAGAAATTAATTCTCTTAAAAAAATTTCCTTATTTGAATACAATGAATGAATCATGAGATGTAGTAGTTCTTTTACTTCTGATTTAAAAACATGTATTTTTTTGTTTTTATCTTTCATATGTAAATCCTATAGTTTTTAGTATTAAATGAATTGATTATTAATATTCTATATTTATATATTATAACTGATTTTTATCATATAAAAAGATTATTTATTGGATTTATTGTTTGGATTAATGAACTCAGAATTTAATAGTATTTTTTTTTGTTGTATTTTTGTGATTTTTTTAACAGCATCATTAATCGCTGCAGTAATCAAATCTTGTAATAATTTTTTGTTATTTTCATTCCACAATTCTTCACTAATATTTACTGATTTACAAGCATAGTTTCCGTTCATAATAATAGAAACTAAATCAATACCTGATTTTCCTGTAACATTAACCATATTTATATCTTGTTGTATTTTTTCTATTTTTTTTTGCATGTTTTTAGCTTGTTTTAAGATTTCATTAATTTTTTCATTAGTATACATTTTGTTTTCTTTCTGGTAAGTGGAATTATATATATAAATATTTTAGATTTTTTGAATGATTTTTTTAAATAAATATTTAAAATTTTTAAAATACTATTCTTTATGATTCTTATTATAAGATATTATTTTTTTCTTGTATATACTGATAGATTTGAAAAAATATTATTTCAATACCTATTCTAGGATCGGGAGCATATTTTAAATATTTGGATCCTTGAATAAGAATTTTACAATAATTTTGTATATCTTTAAATAAAATTTTTTTAGATAAATTATAGATTTTTATATCGTATTGTGAAAATTTATTTATTTTGTACTCTTTTTTTAATGAATTAATTTTCACTATAGATAAATTATGAAAAAAGGTTATCAGTGATTTTAGGATATTACTATATTGTATACTGGTTTGTTCTGCATAGTCTAATATATTTAATGTTTTATTAATATTATTACTAATGATACTTTCAGCTAATTGCAGCGTATTTTTTTTATCAAATATTCCTATTAAATTATTGATAGTTTTTATGTCTACAGTTTTATCTTTTGTAGAACAGATTATTAATTCAAGAGTATTTATTGCGTTTCTAATACTTCCACGAGCATGCCATGCAATAATGTTTAATGTTTCTTTGTTTACATAAATTTTTTCTTTTTTTAATTTTTCATTTAAATAATCTGATATAACTTTTGAAGTTATGCGTGGTAAATATATGTGAAGACAACGAGAAATAATAGTATTAGGTATTTTTTTTAAATATGTAGTTGCCAGAATAAATTTTATATATTTTGGAGGTTCTTCTAATATTTTTAATAATGCATTAAAACTATTTTTTGATAACATATGTATTTCATCAATTAAATAAATTTTGAATCTTCCTTGGATTGGAGGATATTTTGTTGAATCTAAAATAGCTTTAATATCTTCTATTCTGGTTCTGGAAGCTGCATCGAGTTCTATAAAATCTAAAAATTTACCTTTTTCTATTGAAATACAATTATTACATTTTCGACAGGGTTTAGAGGTAATTCCTTGATTACAGTTTAGGCTTTTAGCCAATATTCTTGCTATAGTAGTTTTTCCTACTCCATGTATTCCTGAAAATAACCAAGATTGATGGATTCGTTTTAAATCAAGACTATTTTTTATGATACGAATTATATATTTATGTCCTACAATTTGATTAAAATCTTGTGGTCGCCATTTATTAGATAATATTTGATATTCCATTTTTCTCCTTTTTTCAATGTTAATGTAAATATTTTTATTGAATTGATGTTTTTTTCTTGACTTTTTTAAGATATTACTATCTAATAATAATAATATTAAATTAATTAGTATGTATTTTTGATTTTTTCTGTTAGAGGATCTTACTTTAACGCTATATATTTAAATATCTGGTCAGATCTGGAAAGAAGCAGCCAAATTAAATTTTATAGGTGTTAAAAAAACCTCTAACAGATTTATAAAATTTTTTTATAAATTTTAGATTAAAGCGATTTTTTATTTTCTTGATAAGAATACATTAAATAATACAATCCTTTTTTCTTGATTAATTTTTCATGCGACCCTCTTTCTACTACTTTTCCTTTATCTAAAACAATGATCATATCAGCGTCTATTATAGTAGATAATCTATGGGCTATAATTATTACTGTAGATTTCTTTCGAATAGATGATAATATTTTTTGTATCTTTTGTTCAGATTCTGAATCTATATTAGCGGTGGCTTCATCAAAAATTAGTATTTTAGGATTGGATACTAATATTCTAGCGATACCAATGAGTTGTTTTTCTCCTTGCGAAAGATTATTGCCTTGCTGACCTAATATAGACATGTAACCATCTGGTAAATTATTAATTAATTCTTTTAACTGACTTTTTTTTAGTGCACTAATGATTTTTTTTTTTTCTATTTTTCTGTCTAATGAAATATTTTTAATTAAATTTCTATATAAAATAGTAGGTTCTTGTTGAACAATAGCAATACTTTGACGTAATGTCTTATGTGAAAGGGAATTTATTGGTTTTTTGTCTATATATATTATACCTTGAGTTACAGTATAATGTCCTAAAATTAAATTTGATAAGGTTGTTTTCCCGCTTCCGGTTTTTCCAACTAATGCTATACAACTTTTATCAGGTATATTGATGTTTATATTTTTTAAAATGTTTTTTTTTGTTTTTGGATATTTAAAAAATACGTTATGTAATTTAATTTGACCGCTATTCAATAGTGAAGTATCATTTCCATAGATTTGTATAGGAGAATCTATAAATTTAAAGATTCTTTCTGAAGATACAATAGCTTGCTGTAGTATGGTTTGTTGATTAGCGATTGTTATTATAGGTTCGTTAAGATTTCTTAAATAATTTATAAAAGTGTGTAAAATACTGATTTTTATTATTAATGTAGGAAATAAATGTAATATTAAAATAATAGAAGATAAAATTATAGAAGATATTAAATTTAATAATGGTCTTAACAATAATCCATCGATTTTTAATATATTCATTTTATTGATGTAATTACTTTGATTAATAATATTTATTTGTTTAATAAAATTTTTTTCTTGATTAAATTGTTGAATTATTGTAATTCCTTTAATTATTTCGCTAATAGTATTGTTAAATTTTGATGATGAATTTTTTATTTTTTTAATTATTGGTTTGCTATAATATTGATGGATTGTAATAATAATTATTATTATTGGAGTAATTATAGAGCTAATTAACGCCATTCTCCATTCTAATATAAACATAGCTGTAAGAATTATAGTAAATAATGTGAAATTCTTTAAGAAAGATGATACAATTACTTCATAGAATTCTTTTACTGATTCTGTATCATTTACTATTTTTGTAACTACTGAGCTTATTGGTTTTTTGTCAAATATTTTCATTGGTTGTTGTAGTGCGATTTTCATCATGTTAACTCTTAATTCAGTAATTATGTCGGTAGAAAGTTTACTGAAATAAATATTATATAAATAATTAAATAATGATGATAATATTTGCAATATTGTAAAATAAATTATTAGTAATATTATAGATTTTTTTTTAAATGTATTATTATTAATAATATTATTAATGAAATTACTTAATATAATTGGACTAGAAATTTCTGTAATTGTAGATAATACAATTAACATACATGAAAATATTAGTGAAAATTTTTTTTCTGAGTAATAAGATAATAATCTTTTTATTATCTTCCATGAAGAGTACTTATTTTCTTCCATTATTTTTTCCTATATAAATTGAATGGTATATTCATGTATGATTATTATTGTTTAAATTTTTGATAATTATACATTCTAGAATACCAATTTTTTTGAAGTAATAATTGCGCATGTGATCCTTGTTGTAGAACAGTACCGTTTTTTAAGACAATAATATTATTGAATTTTTCTAATATTGATAATCGATGTGTTACAACTATAGTTGTTATATTGTTTTTTTTAGTATATTTGTGGATATTTTTAATTATTTTTTTTTCTGTATCATGGTCTACAGCAGATAATGGATCATCTAAAATAAAAATTTTGGATGATATTAAAAAAGCTCTAGCAATTGTAATTCTTTGTTTTTGACCTCCTGATAATTTGATTCCCTTTTCTCCAATTTGAGTGTAATATCCTTGTGGTAATTTTTTTATATCTTCGTGTATGCACGCTAATTTAGCTACATGTTTAATTTCTTGAAAAGTAGCATCTGGTTTTCCGAAAGCGATATTATTTAATACATTAGTAGAAAATAAAAAAGGTGTTTGATTTACTACTGATACAATAGAACGCCATTGTTTTAACTTTATATGATTAATATCATGCTGACAACATTTTATTTGTCCTTTGGATATGAAAAAATGTTTTTGTATTAATCGGATTAAAGTAGTTTTTCCGGATCCTGTTGGACCGCAAATCCCTAAAGTTGTGTTATTAGATATTATGAATTTTATATTATATAAAGAGTTATTTTTTCTAAAAGGAAAAGAGAATTTTTTTATATTTATATATAAATTAAGTGGATCATTAATATTAATACTACCGATAGGTGTATTTTTTTTGTTTGTGTAATTAATTATTTTTTTTATTCTTTGCCACGAAACCTTACTGCGCTCCAAAATATTAAACATCCATGCAAAGGCAAGTATTGGCCAAATCATAGATCCTAAATATAATATAAAACTTGTTAATTGTCCGAATGTTAATTGTTTTTGGGTAATTAAAAAACTTCCTCCTAATATTGCAAATAAATTGGATAGAGCAATTGAAAGATGAATAATAGGATCAAATTGTGCATCTATTTTTGATACTTGGAGATTTTTTTGTCCTACTTTAAATGCTAAAGAAGAAAATTTTTTTGTTTCTAGTTTTTCTAGCCCAAAATTTCGTATCATGTGTATATTACTTAGACTATCTTGTGTTTGATTATTTAAAAAAGAAAAATATTTTTGTGATTTTTGAAAGTTTTTGTATAATAATTTTCCATATCTTTGCATCATAACCGCCATTATAGGCATAGGTATTAAAGCAAATAAAGATAATTTCCAATTTGTTTGTGCACACATCATAACAATTATTGAACATCCTGAAATAACAGAATCGACGATTGTCAAAATACCTTCTCCTGTTGAAAACACGATTCTATCAATATCACTAGTTGCTCTGGATATTAAATCACCAATTCTATGTTTTGAATAAAATGTTGCATCTTGTTTTAATAAAGAAGAACAAAATTTTATTCGTAATTGAGAAGTTAATTGATTTGATGCGCTAAATAATAAAATTCTCCAAAAATATTTTAATATGTAAATAATAATAGATATTGAAATAATTTTTGATATATTTAATAATATTTGTGAAGTGGATGATTGATGATTTAAAATTAGATCAATGGTAGATCCTGTTATTTTAGAAGGAAGTAATTGTAATAAAGTAATTATAGTAAGTATAAGAAACGTTCCGATATATTTTTTCCATTCCTGAAAAAAAAACCATTTTAATTCTTTTAATAATTCCACATATATGCCTTATTTTAAAATATTAAGTATGTATGATATTAAAAATAACATTTTGTATATAGTTATAAACTATATTAATATTTTTCTTGATTTTGATTGATTTTTTAAGTTTTTGATTGAATTTTTAATTAAAAAGATTATTTAATATTAAAATTATATGTTATTTTAGATTTTTTATATAAATTCTGTAAAATAGCTGTAATAATTTTCATTTTCATATATTGTTTAATTTGTTGAATAACATGTTTTTTGTCTGTAGCATTAATTTTTTTAAAAAATTGTTTTTTTAGTATTATTAACATATATTTTTTATTGGAATTTTTTAATAAAAAGTATATAGATTTATTTGTTTGTAAATTAGGAATATTTTTTATAATATTCATTATTTCTATATTTTTTTTATAAGAGATAGTTTGAGTATTGCTGCTGTATATTGGATTTTTTTTTAAAAAAATTTTTTTTTTATTGTAATCAGTTAATAAAAAATTTTTTATATGTAAATAATTAATTTTATTTTTATGTTTTACTATAAATTCTTTAAAGAATTGTTTTTTTTTTTGTTTTGTTTTCTTTTTGCATAATTTTGTTTGTAATAAATAAATATGATTTTTTGCATTTTTGTAGATTTTTGTAGATTTTTGAATACTAGATTGTTTTTTCAATTTAGTAAAATCTTTTAAAGATGGATATATAGTTTTAGTAGTAACATATTTAATTAAATCATGATAATTTAAAAATTTTTGAATACGTGTTTTTGCATAATTTTTCGGTAATAATTTGTCTAACTGAATTCCCTTTTTTTTTAATAATTTGTTTAGTTTGTTGTTTAAAATCATTTTTTTAAAAAATAAATTATTATATTGAATTTTTTTCTTGATGTACTGATTCAGTTTATTTGCATTTTTTGTATTTGTTTTTTTGATAGAATGTAAGGTAAAAATAAAAAAATTATTTTTATAAAATATTATTTTTGAGCTATCACCTATTTTTTTTAATTGACAATTTTTAATTAAAGCAGGTACATTTTTTTTTTTTGTCCATCCTAAATTAATATCAGTGAAATCATTTTTATTGTGCTTGAACGAAACATTCAAAATTTTTTTTGATAATATTTCATTTTTGATGTTTTTTTTAAGTATATATGCTTTTTTTAAATTATTCGTTTGTATACAATGATAATTGTATTTTTTTTTTGTTATTTTTTTTTTTATTTTATGTAAATATAAATTTATGTTGTGCTGTATATTTTTTTTAGTTGACGATTTTTTTTTTAAATGTATAGTTTTTACTATGTATGATTGATATTTTTGAAGAGTATCTTTATTTAAATATAAGTTTTTTAGCATTTTAGAAGTGTTATTTTTATTAATTAAATTTTTTGTAGAAATTTTAAAATTAGTGATACTTATATTTTTTTTATTTATGATTTTTTTAAATTTTTTTTGTATATCATGTTTGAGCACAATAATTGATTTTAATAAAATTTTTATTAAATATTTTACTGCTATTTTTTTTTGTAAAGCATAAAGATACTGTTTATGTGAATACATAATAAAATTAATAAACTTGAAGTATTTTTCATAATTGAAAGAGCCATTAACTTGAAAATATTTTGACGATAAGATTATTTTTTTTGCATACTTATTTAACATTTTTAAATGTATCTTATCTACATATTGTTTTAATAGTGATTCATTTATTGTTTTGGTAATGATTCTTTGAAAAATATACTGAACGTATTCTTTTTTTTGTATTGAAGTGGACAACATGTTTTTTATGGTTTTTTGTTCATTTTTTTTAATAATTTGATAGTTTAATTGTAATATTGGTGGATAAATTTTTTCTTGATTAATAGTTATTAAAGGTAGAGGGTTATTGTATACAAAAAAATTTGATATATTACTTAATACAATAGATAATATAATTATTGTAGTAATAATTATTAAAATATTTTTTTTATAAAAATTTTTTAGTGCTGATATAGTCATAAGGACCTTTTAGATTACTAATGTCGTTATTTAAGATGTTTGTTTTATAGATTCATAACTAGCAAGAATATAATGTTTGCTAGCTATGTTATATAAAGTAAAATTTTCTTTAATTTTTTTTTCACTTTTTTGTTTATTTATGTATTAATATAAGGATTTTTTTCTAATGCAAGTATTAAAATGTCCTCTATTTTTTTTATTGAATGTATATATAAGTCGGAAAGAATATTCTTGGGTATTTTAGACAACTCTCTTTTATTTCCATAAGGTATTAATACTGTTTTAACACCTCCTCGATGAGCAGCTATTAATTTTTCTTTTAATCCACCTATGTTTAATACTCTTCCTTGTAAAGTTATTTCTCCTGTCATTGCAATATTTGATTTTACAGGATTGTTAGTTAAACACGATACTATTGCTGTACACATAGTAATACCGGCGCTTGGTCCGTCTTTAGGAGTAGCTCCTTCAGGTACATGTATATGAATATCTTTTTTAATATAAAAATTTTTTTGTATATTTAGTTTTTGAGCTTGTGATCGAACCACTGTTAGAGCTGTTTGTATAGATTCTTGCATGACTTTTCCAAGAGAACCCGTATGTATGAGTTTTCCTTTACCTGGTATACTAGTACATTCAATAGTTAATAAATCACCACCCATTTCTGTCCACGCTAAACCAATTACTTGTCCAATTTGATTTGTTTTGTTGATTTTTCCATATGTATATTTTTTAATACCTAAATAATTTTTTAAATTTTTTTTATTAATAATAACAGAAACGCAATTTTTATTTAATAAAATTTTTTTTACAGATTTTCTACAAATTTTCGAGATCGCCCTTTCTAGAGATCTTACTCCTGATTCTCTAGTATAATATCTGATTATATTTATTAAAGCTGGATCTTGAATAGATAATTCTGTTTTTTTTAAGGCGTTTGCTTTCATTTGTTTAGGTTGTAAATATTTTTTAGCAATGTGTGTTTTTTCTTCTTCAGTATATCCTGATAACCTTATTATTTCCATTCGATCTAATAAAGGAGTAGGTATATTCATTGAATTAGCAGTAGCAATAAACATAACCTCCGATAAATCGTAATCTATTTCTAAATAATGATCATTAAATGAAATATTTTGTTCGGGATCTAAAACTTCTAATAAAGCAGCAGCAGGATCTATTCGTATATCGAAAGCCATTTTATCTATTTCATCTAATAAAAATAAGGGATTTTTAACTCCTGATTTAGTTATTTTTTGCATTAATTTTCCAGGCATAGATCCTATGTATGTTCGTCTATGTCCTCTTATTTCTGCTTCGTCTCTTATTCCTCCTAAAGCCATTCGAATATATTTTCTTCCTGTTGCTCTAGCAATAGATTTACCTAAGGACGTTTTTCCAATACCTGGAGGACCTACAAAACATAGAATTGGTCCTTTAATCTTTCTAGTTCGATTTTGTACCGCTAAATATTCTAAAATATTTTCTTTTACGTCATTTAACCCAAAATGATCAATATTTAAAATTTTGTGAGCAGTATTAAGATTTTTTTTTAATTTACTCTTTTTATTCCATGGAATTTGTATCATCCATTCTACATAATTTCTTACTACTGTAGCCTCTGCTGACATGGATGACATTGTTTTTAATTTTTTAAATTCTGATCGTGTTTTTTTATCTGCTTCTTTTGGCATTTTAGCTAAATTAATTTTTTTGTTTAGTTTTTCATTTTCATCAATATATGAATCGGAATGACCTAATTCTTTTTGAATTGCTTTCATTTGTTCTGTTAAAAAATATTCTCTTTGATTTTTTTCTGTTTGTTTTTTAATTCTATTTTGAATACGTTTTTCTATTTTCAATAAATCAATTTCTGATTCCATCATACCGATTAAAAATTCTAAACGTTTATTAGTATGGAATGTTTCTAACAGTGATTGTTTATCTTGTATTTTTAAAGGAATATAATATGCTAACATATCACTTAATTTTTCTATGTTATTTATTTTTTTTAATAAATCCAGTGTTTCTGGTGATATTTTTTTATTAAATTGTATATATTTTTTGAATTGATTAATTGTAGTTTTAATTAATACTTTTTTGTCCTTTTCTTTTATTTGAATTGGTTTAATATATTTTATATTTGCTACTTGATAAGTATCGTATTTTTCTATTTTTTTTATCTTAGCTCTTTTTTTACCTTTAATGATTATTTTAATAGTTCCATCTGGTAAATTGAGAATTTGTAAAATTTTTGCTACAGTTCCAACGTTAAATAAATCATTTTTTTTGGGATTTTCAACAGAAGAGTCTTTTTGTGTTATCAATAGTATTTTTTTGTCATTCTGCATGGAAAAATTTATGCATTTTATTGATTTTTTTCGACCTATAAATAAAGGAGTAACCATATACGGATAGATTACAATATCTCGCAAAGGAAGTATTGGAATACTAATATTTTCAGAAAACTCAGAATTCATATATATATTCTCTCTTTCAGTATTTTAAATACATACAAAATTTATAAATTGTATATTTTATTTGGGATATTAGTAAATAGAATGTATTTTTAATATAAATACTTTTCTACTGACAGTAGACTACCATGTTATTTGATTTTATTTAATTTTTTTTCTAAAAAAGATAATTTAGGAGTGTTTTTTCCTTTAACAACTGATGCATCAATATATATACCTTTTATATTTTTTATTTTTGGTGCTTGATACATTACATTTAATAAAAGAGATTCTAAAATTGAGCGCAAACCTCTTGCTCCTGTTTTTTTTTTTATGGATTGTTTTGCAATTTCTTTTAAAGCAGAATTATCAAATTTAAGTTCAATATTATCTAAAGAAAATAATTTTTTATATTGTTTTATTAATGCATTTTTAGGTTTGCAAAGAACTTTTATTAAATCTTTTTCGGTTAAGCTATCAAGTTCTACTATAATGGGTAATCTTCCAATAAATTCAGGTATTAATCCATATTTAATAAGATCTTTCGGTTGTGTTGATATTTTAGGTTTATTTTTATTAGAAATAATTTTTTTTATTTTTTTTTTAAATCCAATAGTAGATGTACTATCAATGCGATTATATATAATTTTTTTTAGTCCGAAAAAGGATCCTCCGCAAATAAATAAAATTTTTGAAGTATCAATTTTCCAAGTTTCTTGTTGCGGGTGTTTTCGTGTTCCTTTTACAGGAACAGAAGCAATTGTTCCTTCTATTATTTTTAGCAAGGCTTGTTGAACACCTTCTCCAGATACATCGCGGGTTATAGAAATATTTTCTGATTTTTTGGTGATTTTATCAATTTCATCAATATATATGATTCCTTTTTCTGCTTCATGTATTTCGTAATTACTATTTTCAATTAATTTTCTTAAAATATTTTCGACGTCTTCTCCTACATATCCCGCTTCTGTCAGTGAAGTAGCATCTGCAATAGCAAATGGTATATTTAGATATTTTGCTAATGTTTCAGCGATTAGTGTTTTTCCTGTACCAGTAGGTCCGATTAATAAAACATTACTTTTTTCTAATTTAATTATATTGTTATCATTATTGAGTATATAGTTTAATTTTTTATAATGATTATATACCGCTACTGAAATTATTTTTTTAGCTTTTTTTTGTCCGATAATAAATTGATCTAAATATTTTTTTATATCACTGGGTTTAGGTAATGGAATTGTTTTGTTTTTTTTTTGTGATTTTTTTGTATTTAAAATATCATAACATAATACAACACATTGATTACAAATGTGTCCAGATAGACCGCTTATCATCTTTTCTGTTTCTTGTTCTTTTTTTTTACAAAATGAACAAAATATATAATTTTGATTATTAATTGTATTATTCATATTTTTCTTTATTGTCAGTTATTATATGATTTTACGTAAATTTTATTTTTTTTTTTTTAAAATTAAGTCAATAAGACCATATTTAATTGCTTCTTTTGGAGAAAAAAAATAATCACGTTCTATGTCTTGTGTTATTTTTTCAATAGATTGTTGTGTATGATAAGATAATAAACAATTTATTGTTTTTTTTATTTTTTTTATTTCTCGAGCGTGGATTATAATGTCTGATGCTTGGCCTTGGAATCCACCAAGAGGTTGATGTAACATAATTCTAGCGTTCGGTAAACAAAATCTTTTTCCTTTTTTTCCAGCACATAATAATATTGCTGCCATAGAACATGCTTGTCCTAAGCAAATTGTATTAATATCTGGTTTAACAAATTGCATAGTATCATAAATAGATAAACCAGATGTTATTATTCCTCCTGGAGAATTAATATATAAAAAAATATCTTTTTTTTTGTTTTCTGATTCCAAAAATAATATTTGGGATATAACAATACTAGCTAAACTATCATTTATAGCTCCAGTTATGAAAATAATTCTATCTTTTAGTAATCGTGAAAAAATATCATATGAGCGTTCTCCTTGATAACTTTTATCAATAACAAAAGGTATTAAAGATATATCATGATGTTTTTTTTTATTTTTTTCATTAAATTTCATATGTAATCCTTATTTTAGGAAATAGTTATATTTTTGTATAAATGTTATTTTTTTTTTATTAATATAAAAATAGATGTATGAGCGTATATAAATAATTAATTATTAAATATATATAATTATTTGTTTATTTGAAAACAATGATTAAAAATTTTTATATTATTGAATAATAATGAAATATTTATAAATTTATATATTTATATATACAAAATATAAATATATAATTATTCATAATTTTAATGTAAATTACAATATTATTGATTAAAGAATTATATATAACACTATAATAATATATTTGAATATATGAATTAAAACAATAATGATTATTATGTATTTTATTTTCTTTAAATTAATATATTAGTAATTTTTGAAAAAACACGATATGATTTTTTTTTAAAAATACTGTATATAGTACATTACATATATTTATATAATAAATTGAATTTAATCAATTATTTTTTATATTGTATATGCATGGTATTAACGACAATGTTAGGTTTTTTTTTTTTTTCCATTGATAAGTTTTATAGGTATTTAATTGTATTGCATAGATTTTTTGCGGAATATACTTAAAAAGTAGGTTGTATATAGTTTTATGTTGATAATATAAAGATAATTCATTGAATTCATAAGCAGATACAGTAATAAAAAAATGTTTTAAATTTTTTTGATTAGTTTTATGTATATTGCTAATATTTTTTATTTTTAAATAGACAATATGTAATTTAGATTTTATTTTTTTTTCAATGATTTTTTTCATGATGATCTATTTTATTGGATTACTATGTTATAGTAAAATTATAATTTTAATTGTTTTTTTAACTAAATTTTTTAGTATTTATTGAACATACTATTTTGATATTTATTAGTTTTGTAAAAGTAGATTTTATTTTATAGATACAATGTTTATAAATATTAAAAATTTTCATATTAAATAAATAAATGTATTTATATGTTTTATATTAGTATATTGATACTATCAATATTTGATGTTCATAAAAGTATTATATATAGAAAAATACATTTTATTTTTAATATACAATATAATTGTAATGGCTGTCAATTTAGAATTATTAAACTTTTTTATTATTACTTACTTTAACTGAAGTATTAAAAATTTTTATAATATATATTTTTTTTGTTTTATTTACTTTTTAGTTTGTATTGCAATGATAATAAATAAATGTATCGTATTATATAGGTTTAAAATTATGAAAATATTTAATAAATATAATATCTTTAAAATTTTAACCATGTTTTTTATTGGTTTTTTATCTTTATTGTTATTTTATTTAAGTAAAAATATACATGTTTGTGCTTCTGGATATATTTTAAAAAATGAATTACAGTTAGCATTATTGGTTTTTAGGGTTATGTTGATTATTGTGGTTCCTGTGATTTTTTTGATTATAATAATTGCTTTTTACTATCGTCAATCTAATATTTTTTCGGATTATACACCTGATTGGTCTCATTCGTATTTATTTGAAACTGTATGCTGGTTAGTTCCAATTGCTATTATACTTTTCTTAGCAAATTTATCTTGGTTAACTACACATAAATTAGATCCTAGTAAACCTTTGAGAGTAAATTTTAATAAACCTATCACTATTGAAGTAATTTCCTTTAATTGGCGTTGGTTATTTATTTACCCATATTATAAAATAGCTACTTTTAATGAAATATCTTTTCCTAAAAATTTTCCCATACATTTTAAAATGACTTCACAGTCTATTATGAACTCTTTTTTTATCCCTCATTTAGGTAGTCAAATTTATACTATGGCAGGAATGCAAACAGATTTATATCTAATAGCTAATGCTAGTGGTGTATATAAAGGTATTTCATCTAATTATAGTGGGTTTGGTTTTTCTGATATGAAATTTAAAGTTTATGTACAAAATAATATTCAGGATTTTAATGCATGGATCAAAAAAGTACGATCACATCACCGTATGTTTTTTTTTAAAGAACAATTTTTATGCTTATCGCGTAATAATATGAAAAACTATACGCAGTATTTTTCGTATGTAGATCCTTTTTTATTTTATAAAATAAAAAATATCTTTAATCAATTACATAAGTAGTGATTGTTAAGGTTTTTATTAATAAAAATAATTGATGTTGTATATATTTTATATTTGAAGGTAAATAATAATGTTTGGAAAATTAACTATTCATGCTATACCTATTCATGAACCAATTATTATGATTACATGTATTGCAATTGTTTTGTTTTTGGTAACTATATGTATGTATATTACATATTTAAAAAAGTGGAGTTATTTATGGAATCAATGGTTTACTTCAGTTGATCATAAAAAAATTGCTGTTATGTATTTTGTATTAGCTTTTATTATGTTTTTTAGGGGTTTTTCGGATGCTATAATGATGCGTCTACAACAATTTTTTTCTTCTTTACCAAATCATGTAAGTATTTTTCCTGCTAATCATTATGATCAAATATTTACAGCTCATGGTGTAATTATGATTTTTTTTGTCGCTATGCCATTAGTTATTGGATTAATGAATTTTGTTGTTCCTTTGCAAATCGGTGCAAGAGATTTAGCTTTTCCTTTTTTAAATAATCTAAGTTTTTGGTTAACAGCTAGTTCAGTGATTTTAATGATGTTATCTTTAGGAATTGGTGAATTTGCTAAGACCGGTTGGTTAGGTTATCCTCCTTTATCAGGAATTGAATATAGTCCAGGAGTAGGTGTAGATTACTGGATTTGGATTTTACAAATTTCAGGTCTTGGTACTATTTTAACAGCGATTAATTTTATAGTAACAATTATTAATTTTCGTGCTCCGGGAATGACAATGTTTAAATTACCAGTTTTTACTTGGACAGCACTATGTACTAATATTCTTATACTGATATCTTTTCCAGTTTTATTTATTACGTTGACATTTTTATCATTAGATCGATATGCTGGTTTTCACTTTTTTACTAATGATATGGGTGGAAATATGATGATGTATGTTAATTTAATATGGATATGGGGACATCCAGAAGTTTATATATTGATATTACCAATATTTGGTGTTTTTTCAGAAATTGTATCTACATTTTCTAGAAAATCTTTGTTTGGTTATGTTTCTTTAATATGGGCTACTATTGTTATTACGATTTTATCTTTTTTAGTATGGTTGCATCATTTTTTTACTATGGGTTCAGGAGCTGATGTAAATTCTTTTTTTAGTATTACTACTATGATCATTGCTGTTCCTACTGGAGTAAAAATATTTAACTGGTTATTTACTATGTATCGTGGCCGGATTCAATTTCATTCTTCTATGCTGTGGACAATAGGATTTTTAATTAGTTTTACCATTGGAGGTATGGCAGGAGTATTGTTGTCAATACCATCAATAGATTTTGTATTTCATAATAGTTTGTTCTTAGTAGCTCACTTTCATAATGTTATTATAGGGGGTGTTGTTTTTGGTTGTTTTGCCGGTATAACTTATTGGTTTCCTAAAATTTTTGGTTTTAAATTAAATGAATATTGGGGTAAAGTTTCTTTTGTTTTTTGGATTGTTGGTTTTTTTGTAGCATTTATTCCTTTATATATATTAGGATGTATGGGTATGACGCGTAGATTGAGTCAAAATATTGATAATGAATATCATTTTTTGTTAACAATTTCAACTATAGGTGCGTTTATAATTTTATTAGGTGTTGTGTGTCAGTTAATTCAACTGTTTGTATCTATTAAGAATCGACATTCTTGTGAGTATAAAGATATTAATGGAGATCCTTGGAATGGAAGAACATTAGAGTGGTCTATTCCATCTCCTCCTCCTGTATATAATTTTTCTAGTATACCTATTATTAAAAAAATAGATAACTTTTGGTACGAAAAATATGAAAACAAAAGTTGTATTAAAAAAAATGTTTCTAAATCTATTCATATGCCGAATAATACCTATATGGGTATAGTTATTAGCATGTTTACTACAATATTAGGTTTTTCTATGGTATGGCATATTTGGTGGTTAGTGTTGTTTTCATTGATTAGTGTTTTTTTTAGCATTTTTTATATGTCTTTTAAAATAGATAAAGGATATATTATTTCAAAAAATATGCTTCTTGATGTAGAAAAATAAGTTTTTAATTAGTGACTTTTATATAGAAAAAACATGAATTTTATATAGGGATTACAAGTGAACAAAAAAAAAAGAAATATTTCATATTTTTCATTAGAAAATAAAAATATTTTTGGTATGTGGATTTATTTAATGAGTGATTGTATTATTTTTTCAATATTATTTATTGTACATATCATAATGTCGCGACACGGATACAATGATTTTTTAAAAGAAAATAATTTATTTTCTAGACCTATGATTTTTTTAGAAACATTTGTTTTATTATGTAGTTCTTTTTTTTGTAGTTTAACAAAACATTTTTTGAAAAAATGTTCAAAAAAATATGTTGTGATTTCTTTGTTATCTACTCTAGTTTTAGGAAGTATTTTTTTAGGTTTGGAAGTTTTAGAGTTTTTGCAGATTCTAGAAAAAGGTTTTTATCCTATTTCTAATGGTTATTTATCTTCTTTTTTTGTTGTTTTGGGGGCACATAGTTTACATATTATATTAGGATTGTTATGGATATTAGTTTTGATTAGTCAAATTTTTGTTTTTGGTTTTTCTAGTTTTGTAAATACTTCGGTAATTTGTTTTTGTTTGTTTTGGCATTTTTTAGATATTATATGGACAATATTAATTGCGTGTGTATATTTAAAATAATAAATCAAAGATATTTGATATTAACAAGGTATTAATAATGTTTACAAAAACGAAAGATAATTTTATGAAAAAAATCATGTTTTTTATAAAAAAAAAATTTTTTTTTGGTTTTTTATTGTCTTCTTTTTTTGCAGGGATATATTGTTTTGTTTTAACTAAATTTTTTTCTTCTTATTATCATTACAAACATTTTTGTTTTTTGTTGGTTAGCGCACAAGTTTTTTTTTATTTTAGATATTTTTTAGGTATGCGTTTTTTAAAAAAAAATATTTTTATTATATCATCTCTAATATTTATGAGTATAATTATTAGTATTATTACTATAGGATCTTTATGGATTTTCGATCATTTAAATCATTAATATTAAAATTTTTTTTTTTTATAAAAAAATACAAGATAACACAAATATTTGAATTAATAAAACCGGGGATTATTTTAGGTAATATAATTAGTTTGTCGGGTGGTTTTTTTTTAGCTTCTCGTGGAGAATTATTAAAAATATTATTTTTAAAAGTAATATTAGGAATGATTTGTATAATTTCTTCATCGTGTATTTTTAATAATATTATTGATAGAAAGCTAGATAAAAAAATGAATCGCACAAAAAACCGGATTTTATGTATTCATGCTAGTAATGAACTGTTGTTTATTTTATTCATGCTAGCTCTGTTTTTGTGTTGTCTTGGTTTATATATATTTTTTAAATATATAAGTTTTTTATGTACGATTATATCAATAGTAGGAATATTTTTTTATGTAATTCTTTATTCTTTATGGTTAAAAAAAAAATCATGTTATTCTGTATTGATAGGTAGTATATCCGGTTCCTTGCCACCAATTATAGGTTATGTATCTGTAAGTAATACATTTGACAGATGTTGTATGATTTTATTTTTTATGTTTGTTTTTTGGCAAATAGCTCATGCTTGTTCTATTTTATTATACCGATATAAAGATTATACAAATGCAAATATTCCTACTATTCCAAAGATATATGGTATTAAATATACGAAATTATGTATATCTGTTTGTATTACGAGTGTTTTTTTATTAAATTTATTGTTGTATTATTTTGATTATATATTTTTTTCAAGTTGTTTACATATAAACATATGCGTTTTTTGTTGGTTATTATTTTCTTTTATGAACGAGAATTATTTTTTTTCTCATAAAAAATGGTCTCGAATTATGTTTTTTTTATCTATTTTTATAATTTTTTTTATTAGTATTGTTTTATCTTTAAATTTTGTTAATGGATATTTTTCAAAAACAGTTGCTGTTGGCTGGTAATCCAGATATTTGACTAGCATATTTCATGAATCCTTTTGGAAAAAGGATAAATAAATCTTGACTAGTCAAAAATATGTTTTTTTTTTTCATATATGTTAACAACATTCTAGTTGAAGGTGTAATATTATATTTTTTATAAAAATCTCGCATACAAAAAATAATATTCCAGTGATTTGTATTTAAATTGATTTTTAATTTATTTGCAATAGATTGTGCAAATTTTTTATTCCATTTTTTCATTTTAGTTTCTCACATAATAAATAAAGCATTTAATTTAATTAATATATTTAGAATAGGTATGAATAATACTATAAGATTTTTTAGTGATTTATATTAAGACATACGTTCTATATGGTTATGATTATTTATTGAAATTTTTTTTTGAAAATTTTTATTTATAAAAATTGATAATAGTTAAATTTTTATAATACATAGAAAATTTTTGTAACTAGTGAATCTAAAATTTAATATATAAATTTTTATTGTTTTTAACTTTTTTTATTTTTATATTTTTAGGTATATTTGATGTTATTTTTTTCATTGATAATTTTATCTAAAACACCGTTGATAAATTTATGACTTTTACTTGATCCAAATATTTTTGCTAATTCTATTCCTTCATTAATAATTACCTTGTATGGGATATCTGTTCTTTGTATAATTTCATGAGCAGATAATCTCAATATAGACTGTTCAATAGGATCTACTCTGATGTTTTTTTGAGATATATGTAATTTAATAACATTATCTAAATCATGAACATTTCTAATAACTCCAAAAACTACTTCACTACAATACTGTGTATCTAACAAACAATTTTTATTTTGATGAATGACATATTTTATGATTTCTGATATAACCGTATTTTTAGAAATTTGCCAGGCGTAAATCGCTTGAATTGCTAATTCTCTTGCTTTTCTTCTTTTTAAAGGAATCATAATGAATTTCTCTGTAATTTTTTAAATATTTTTTTTGATTATTTTTGTAAATATAAAAATAATTAATATTATATTTTGTATATTTGTATTCTATAATAGAGATCATTAATTTTATAATTTTATTTTAAATTAAATATTTCTATAAAAAGGTTGTATATAATTCTTTTTATGTTATAATATTAAAAATTGATAGCGGGGTGGAGCAGTCAGGTAGCTCGTCGGGCTCATAACCCGAAGGTCGTTGGTTCAAATCCAATTCCCGCAACCATAATTTTTAATTATAAATTTAATTATAAAAATTTTTATTTAATCTGTAATATATTTTTTTTGATTTCTTATCATAAATTTTATCGTACGTATATTAGCGTATAGAGTAACTTTTTTTTTTGCTCGGGTAATAGCGGTATAAAATAATTCTTTTGATAATATTGAATAAAAATTATTAGGAATAATAATTTGAACAGAAGAATACTCTGATCCTTGAGACTTATGTATAGTGATGCACCATGCAGTATCATAATCTAAAAGTATATATGGATCAATTATATGAATTTTTTGATTTGGAAGAATAAAATATACTTTTATTTTTTTTTTTATGAACAAACATATTCCAATATTTCCATTCATTAATCCTAGAGAAATATTATTTTTTTTGATTAATAATGGTTTTCCATGATAAAAAAAATTTTTTTTTTGATTTTTTTTTTGTTTTTCATAAAAAAAACATTTGTCTAGATATTCATTTATTTTTTTTGTCCCATAAATTCCTTTTTTTATTGCACATAGGATTTGATATTTATTAAATTTTTGAATTATTTTTTTAGGATCAGAATTTTTTTTAAGAAATTGTATATATTTTTCATAATATTTTTTTATTTTATATAGCATATTAAAATATTCGGATGGTTTTTTTAATGATTTCCATATAATATCTGAATATTTTTTATTATAGAAATTTAATATACTATAATATTTTTTTTTTTCTAACAAGTGAATAAGAGCGGCGAGTTTTGAATTTTTAATAAATCTATATTTTTTTGTTAAAATAGCAATATATTGTTTTTTTTTTACTTGATTATTTATATTATTAAATTTATTCAACTGTACATTTTTAAAAGATTTTTGATGTTCAGTATTACATATTTCTTTTAAAACAAATCCGTTTTCTACGGGAGGTAATTGATTAATATCTCCTACAAATATTATTTTTGTTTTTTTTTTTATATTAGTAATGATAATATCCATCATGTTTAAATCTATCATAGAGCATTCATCTATAATCAATACATCTAATTTTTTATAAGGTTTTATATAATTATGATTGCACTGATTAGTTTCTTTTTGAACATTAAATAAACTATGAATAGTTACTCCTATTTTAGGATATGATAATTTTTCACATTTATTCATGTTTTTTTTATTTAAAATATAATATATTGATTGAGTTAATCTAGCAGCAGCTTTTCCTGTTGATGCTGATAACTGAATATTAATTTTTTTTTTGGTACTTTTAATTAAAATTAAAACTAAATATGCTAATATACTGGTTTTTCCTGTTCCTGGTCCTCCAATAATAAAACATATCTTGTTTAATAATGCTGTTTGAATCGCTATAACTTGACTGTCATCAATTTTTTTTGGACAGATTTTTTTTATTAGTTTTATGTATTTTTTTAGATTTGTAGTATTAAATTTTAAACTTTGATGATAAATAAATTCAAATATTTTGGTTTTAGAATACCAATATTTATATATATATAAATATTTTCTTTCTAAAACTAAAGGGGTTTTGCGCACTCCGTTACTACATAAGTTACTATCAATAACAATATCAAACCAGTTCTGATTGTCTTCAATTACCAATTGAAATAATTTAAAAAATAAATCGTTTTTTTTTGAAAATGATTTATTTTTTTGGAATATCTTTATTGGTATACATGTATGCCCAGAATGTAGTGATTGACTTAAAAATAACAGTACTAATATCACTTCTGGTGCAGTATTTAAAAAGTTTTCATGAAAACAAAAATAAAAGTTTATACAAAAAATTTTATTGTTAATTTTTGCTTTATTGATTATTCTAAAAAATTTCTTTTTATTTTGAGATATCATATAAAATTTCCGTGTAATAATTTATCTAAGTTATGTATTAATGGATAATTAGGTTTGATAAAATAAACTTTAGAATCGTTTTTTTCATCAAAAGCTCTTAAAAATAAATAGAACATTCCTCCAAAATGGATTTTATAGTTGTAATCTTTGATTGTTAATTTTAAATAACGATGCATTGCTAAACTATATAACTGATATTGTATATCATAACGATATTTAATTATTTCATTTTGAAAATTTTTATGAGTATAATAAGCATGATTAGGTCCTAACCAATTGGATTTATAATCAATAATATAGTATTTTTTATTCCATAAAAAAATAAAATCTATGATTCCAGTAAGTATACCCGAGATATTTTCAAATTTAATATTTGTACATTTTTTTGATAATGGATCAAAATTTTTAATAATATAATTTAATTTTTCTATATCAATGTTTTTTTTTATCGGTAAGGTGAAACGAACTTCTTTTTGATATTCTGTAGTTTTTAACTGATTTAAAATTAAATAATTTTTGTATAATGGTTTTGATATAAAGTTACATATCCAAGTATATAATTTATTAATCCATGTTTCAGACAATAATAAATAATTTAATCGGTTAAGAGTTTTTTTTATGGTTTTTTTTTTGGTAAAATTTATTTTTTTAAAAATATTATGTAGGTAAGATCCATATTCTTTTCCTCTAGGAAATTTATGAATGTTATTTTTACAAGATATATATTGATTGTTTTTTAATAAAGACGTTTTTTTTTGAAAAACAGGTAAAATGCGATGACTACTGTTAAGTAAATTTTTGTTTATGATTTTAGAAAAACTAATTTTATTCCAAGAATTGATTGCATTTTTAAATAATTTTAAGTATACAATATCATTTTTTTGTATGACTTTTTTTTTATAAACCGTTCCTTTTATTTTACATGTATATTTTATTTGAAAAATTTCAGGATCTTGTATACTATACAATTCTTTTTTTAGCTCATCTAAATTGGTTTTTTTTCCTTTTTGTATTAAAAAACCTATACTACTATTATGGAAATTTGTATAGTTTTTATGATTGATGTTAATTTTTTTTTTTCTAGAAATTACTGCTATACCTATAGTACAATGTACTATGCTTCTGGTTATAGCTACATATAATAAACGGAGATCTTCAGATAATGTGTTTTTTAAGGATACAGAATTGTTTTTTAGTGTCTGTAACTTGCTAAAAAAAGGAATCCATATTACCGGATATTCTAATCCTTTTGATTTATATATTGTGATTATTTTAACAGATTCCGCATAATTTGCTCTATTTGTTGTTTCAGTATAAATAATTTCACTGTTTTCCACACTCTTCTGCGAAATTTTTTTTTTTAACCATTCAACTAATAAAAATTTATTTGTGATATCTTGGTTTTTGTCTTCTAGAATTTTACATATAGTAGTAATATTTTGTATGTTAATATTATTTTTACATATATACATATTTCTTTCTAATAAATTAAAATCAATTATTATTTTTGCAATCATTTTTGAAATATTTATAGTATTCCATATTAAGTAATATTTTTTTAATTTTTGTAGCAAAAGAAAATATATAGATTTTTGATTATTAATTAACTGAATATTAGGTATACTTATATTAAATATTTTTGTCATTAATAATTTTTTAAATTTCAATGTATCAGATAAATTAATTATTGCATCCATAATTAACATTAATTCTCGTGCTTCTGTAGTATGAAAAATGTTTTTTTTACGAGAAGTATAAATAGAACTAATTTTTTTTTTGTGCAGTTCTTTTTTAATTAAATTAGCTTCATATTTATTTTTTACTAAAACAGCTATATCGTTAGGTTGAATACGGCGTTTTTTTTGATTTTTTAGTTTGATCAGTGACGTTTTATTAAATTTATCTGATAACCAATTATAAATGGAGTTAGCGCATTCTTTTGAAATCCACGAATAATATTCATTAGTTGTTATTTCAACATCATATTTTACAATAAAATTAAACGCTGGTTGTTTGATTTTATTAACTGAAAAATAAATTTTTTTATTTTTTGAATATGATGATGAATTATGAAAATCAATATTTTTCCATATAAATGGTTTTTTTACACGAGAAAATAAATTATTAATTCCAGTTACTATGTTTGTAGATGAACGAAAATTTTTTTTTAAAATAAAATGTTTATTTATTTTTTTTTTGATTTTTAAATACAAAAATATATTTGCTCCACGGAAACCATATATAGATTGTTTAGGATCTCCAAATAAAATCAGTGATTTATTATGTACGTTATTATATAGTTTGTAAAATATATTAAATTGAGTGTTATCTATATCTTGACATTCATCAATTATAGTAATTGTATTTTTTTTGATGATGTTTTTTTTTATTATAGATGATTTTAGTGTAATTTGTTTTAACATGATTTTATTTAAATCATCGAATTCTAATCCTTTTTTTTCTTTTTTTTTTTTTTGAATTATTTTAGGTATTGTTTTTAGGGCTATAAAAATAAAGTATTTAAAAAATAAATTATAATTTATAAAAATTTTTTCTATTTTTTTAAAGAAAATATATGGAGAATTTTTTTTTAGTAATTGATTTGATAGTATTTTATGAAATTGAATATTTTTTAATATTTTTGGAATTTTATGACGATTTGTGCTTTTTATAGACCATTTATTGATTTGATAAAACCATTTTTTAAGTTTTTTTTGTTTGTTTGTTGTTTTGTTTTGTTCGATATTCATTATCGAATTTTGTATTTTTTTTTTATTTTTTTTCCAAAAATTTTTAGTTTTATTAGTTTTATTTATAATATCATTAAATTTTTTATTTAAATTGGTTTTTTTTGAAAAATTATGATGATTTTTTATGTTTTTTTGATTAAGAAAAATATTTATACAGTCAAATAATTTTTTCGGAGTGGCCCAATTGTTTATCACGAAGTCAGCGATATTTTTGTTTTCTCCGTATACATAATTTCTCCAAAAATCTTCTGTAGCTTCTAATTGTATTTTTTCTATGTTTTCAAGTATCTTTTTAGGTATTTTTTGATTACATAAAAATTTTTGCTCATGTAATGTATTTAAAAAAAAACTATGTAATGTATATATCATGATCGAATTAATATTTTTTTTTGCATATTTTAATAATTGAGTAGTTTTTTTTATGTCTTGAATATCTTTAATGATATCGATTAATTCATGTTTTTTTTTGCTACCGTTAATACAATAAAAATGTAATTGACAAATTTTTTTGTATAATCTTTTTTTTAAATCATTTTTTGATGCTTCCGTGAATGTAACTACTAATATTTCATAAATAGATAACGGTCTGTTGTACGTTTTTTTTATGCCAATATTTAAAAGTAAACGTAGATATAGAATAATAATAGAAGATGTTTTTCCGGTTCCTGCAGATGCTTCTATTAAAGTAATACCGTAATTAGGTATTTTTTTCATGTCTAAAGAAGTATATTTCATTTTTTTTAGTTAATAAGTTTATATTAATATAATACTTTTATTTTAAATGATATTTTTTAATATTAGAATTTTTAAATAGAGGGAACAACCAATATTTACATGTATTACAGATTTTTTTCATTATCGTAATATTTAGGTATGGAATTAATTTTTGGATATAAGTGTTTTTTTTTTCACCTAAAAAGAATGAATTTCCATTCCATGTTTTTAAAAAATTTTTTTTGGCAACATCATAAACACCGACATCAGTAGCTAACAAACGATCTTTTGGAATGTATAATGATTGTAACCATGTAATTCCAGAGTTTAATATTAAAATAGGTTTTTTGATGCCATCTAAGTATCCCTGAATATATTTTTTTAAGTATTTTTTAGCTTTATTCTTTTTTAAGGGTAAAAAATTTATACTTGAATTATTTAATCCTAATAATACGCTTTTTTTACATGAATATGATGTACAATAAATTATGTGTTCTATCCATGTTGCAATTATAGTTTTATAATTAATTTTGTTAGCAGACCATTTAATTAGACCGGATGTATTAATTTCTTTTATAATTCCTGATAACTTATATTTTTTTATTTTTATACTGATGTTTATTTTGATAGGGGATTTTCTTAAAGCATTAATTTTTTTTGCCAAGATATTTATTTTTTTTTCTTGTTTTTTCCACAAAAATTTTCCAACGCGTCCATGTGGAATTTTATTTTGTAATTTTAGTTTTTTATATAAAAAATTAGTTTTTTGCTTTAGAATTTTTTTTTTTAAAATTTTTTTATTAATAAAATATTTATTTAAAGGATTGATAGAAAACAATTCATCTTCTGGTAGTATTTGTATAGTGTTGTTTATTTTTGGTATTTTTAATGTTTTTTTGAAATAATATTGAATTGGGTTTTTCCAAAAATTTATTAATTTTTTAATTGAAATAGTTTTTTTGGTGATGATTTTTATTTTTTTATAGTTATTGAAAAAAAATTTTTTGTGTAAAAAATATTTTTTTTTTTGGTTTGCAAAATATACATTATTTATTGTGTGTTTATGTTTGATATAAACTTTATTAATATATTTTTTTTTTTTTTTAGTACATACTTTCTTGTTTATGTAAAAAAATCTTTTTAGATAAAATATGATATCCAAGATATATTTTGATGCATAAGATATTTTTTCTGCAGTTGTTATTTTAACAAAACTACAAAAAAAATATTTTTGAGTAGACATGATGGTTTCAAAAAAAATATTTTTATTATTCTCAAGTATTTTTTTTTTAGAAAGGTTTAATAAATCTGTTTTTTTTAGAGGAGGAGTGCTTCCCTGTACGCACCCTAGAACACAAATCATTTTAAACGGAATAGTTCTTATATCTTTTAGATTTACAACGTTGATTTTTCCAGTAAAAAACGCATTATATTTAAATAATAAATAATTATTTTTAAAAAAAATATCTGTTAAAATGTCAATAGATATTTTTTTTGAGTAATTCATAACAATTCCTTCAGAGATGATATTTTTCCATTTTTTTTCTAGAATAAAAAAGAATTTTTTGTATTCAAGGGGTACAGAAAAAAAATCATTTATTATTTTTTTTAAAATATGAAACCAATTTTTTAATACTTTTTTACGTGATAATTTTTTTCTTAGTTGATTTAACTTAATGACTAAATTAATAAAATTACCTAATAGTATATTACTTTTACTACAGGATACACTATACACAGAAACATTATTCCATATTGAATGATTTTTTTGTACTCCATATCCTGTTGTTATTCTATTAATTGCATATTCCCATGAATATGTATTAATTTCAGGAATGGACATGTTGTTGAATTGATGTTTATTAAATCCAAAACGAATATTTAAATTAGATGTAATTGTGTATAGAGTTTTAATATCGCAAGACTTAATAAAAAACTTTTTTCTTAAATATTTTGTATTTAGAAGAGATAAAACCCATGAACACTTAAAACGGTTATTTTTAATTTTAAATAAATTTTTTATAGTTAAAATTATTTTTTTTTTTGTTTTGTTTTTTTTCGAGGTATTATGAATTAGAGAATTATTCTTTTTTGTAGAATTAAATATATTTTTAATATAAAAAATGTAGGATTTTATATTATCTGCTGTAATTAAAATGTTATTTAGTGTTATTTTTTTGTCAATATTTAATATATATATTATATATTTGTATAATTCTTGAATTTCTTGTAAATATGAATTACATTGATTTATAGAAAGATAATGATGATTTTTATGGTATATTGTTCTTGGTAAATTAGTTTCTATTGAATTATTAAATATATCGTATTGTAATGTATATAAAATATTATTTTTATATATTTTTTGATAAAAAAAATTTTTTTTATAATATAAGAATTTTTTATTTTTTTTTTTTTTTGATGAAACAATTTTTTTATTTAAAAAATTGGTTGATAGATTTGTGTATCTTTTTTTTTTAAGTGAGTACTGTAATAAATATATTGAAGTGACATTTTGAATGACATATAAAATTATCTTAATAAACGGATTAATGGATGTATTTGAAAATATAAATATTTTTTTCGGTATCAATTTTAAAAAATAGGATTTATTCATATTACTTTTAAATTTTTTTATACTTTCAGTAAAACTGTTTATTCCTAAAATTTTTGCTTGTTGTATTACAACACCCCATAATTTTTTTTGCCATGTGTTTTTTTTTTTCCAAATATTATTTTTTATTTCTTTTTCCCAAGTATAAATTAAATCTGGTTGAAAAAAAATATATTCAATAAAAATATTAGCCATATATGAACAAAATTCATAATTACAGTATTGAACACTGTTTTCTTTTAAAAAGATGCAATCTTCTTTTTTGCTAACAATAGACATTAAAATCCATTTTAAATATTTTGCTTCAAATATGTTAGGTATTTTTTTTTTAAAGTTATAATCTGATTTTTTTATTAAATTAACAAAAAATTTAGAAATTTCTATATATTGTGTGTTCATACAAACTGTTAATTTTTTAGATACTTGTACTTCCAGCCATTTTTGTATATAAGTATTATTAATTAAAATAGTTTTTTTTTTAAGATTTTTTTCTCAGATTGTACTTTTTTACATAGTTTTTTTACTAAAAAATTCATTTGATTGGATTGATATATTTTTAACATAGTAATTTATAATATTCTTAGTAATATGATTTTTGTAGCGTAGAAATATGTTGTTCTACGCTATGTTATTTTAAATTTTATGTGTATTACTTTTTTTTCTTTCTACGATATTTGTATCACTGATTTTTAATATTTTATTTATTTTTTTATATAAATAAATATCCATTTTTGGGTATGGAATAGTGATGTTATGTTCATCTAAAGCTTTTTTAAAATTTAGCATTAAATCAGAATATACAGAATTTAATTCTTTTGTATGACACCAGCATTTTACTACAAATTTTAATGAAGAAGGTGAAAATTCGTTCAATCCAACAAAATTACCTGGATGCTTTAAAACACGTTCTTCTTTATCGATAACTGCTTGTAATACTGAAATTACTAGATCTGCATCTGAATCATAAGCAACGTTTATTACAAATTGATTTCTTCGTATTGGTTCACGAGAATAATTGATAATATTACCAGCAACAATTTTTCCGTTAGGTATAATTATAATTTTTCCATCAAGTGTTTTTAAAGTTGTATAAAAAACATGTACATGTAATACTGTTCCAGAAGCATTCCCTAAACTCACATATTCACTGGTTCTGAGAGGTCTTAAAAGAATTAACAAGACACCAGCAGCAAAATTTGATAGAGATCCCTGTAGGGCTAATCCTACAGCCATACCCGATGCTCCTATTATAGCAATTATAGATTTTGTTTGCACACCGATCTGACCTAAAGCAATGATGCCTGTAAAAGTAATAACTATATAACGTGCTAAAGTAGATAAAAAACCAGAAACAGTGTTATCTATATGACGCGCAGAAAATAATTTGAGAGCTCCGTTGGCAAGAAATTGACTAAAAAAAAAACCAATAATCATTATAATAATTGCAAAAAATAAATTTGTTATATAAGATACAAACATTTGTTTATTTAATAAAAAACATAAACCAATGTTATTTATGTGATTTATTACATGGAATGCTTCTATTATTTTTTTTATAGCAAAAATTTTTTTGCGCATTTTTATTGTACTAGAGAGTATTAAAAATAAATATTTTTGTTGAATATTAAAAAATGATAATTAACTTA
Source organism: Buchnera aphidicola (Cinara pseudotaxifoliae) (assembly GCF_900128595.1). Taxonomy (NCBI): domain Bacteria; kingdom Pseudomonadati; phylum Pseudomonadota; class Gammaproteobacteria; order Enterobacterales; family Erwiniaceae; genus Buchnera; species Buchnera aphidicola. The sequence continues at coordinate 344,253 of NZ_LT635893.1, read as the reverse complement.
TATATCTTATTAATTTAAAATTATTGATTTTATAATATATTGTTTTAAAAAATATTCAACAATACTATATATTTATTTTAAATGATAAAAATTATATATCATCATATCATGATTTTAGATTTTAACAATAAGAATATATATTTATTGTCATTTATAATTTTTCAAAAGAATTTAGTAGTTTAAACATTTTTTCTAAATATTTGTTTAAATTATTTTGTGCTTTTCTTAGCCATACTCTAGGATCGTAATATTTTTTGTTTGGTTTATCAGCTCCAAAGGAGTTTCCTAATTGACTATGTAAATATTGTTTATTAGTACAATAAAAATCTAAAACACCTTTCCAATAATTCCATTGTATATCTGTATCAATATTAAATTTTACAACTCCATAATCAATAGACTTTTTAATGTTATTGATTTTTGTTCCAGATCCTCCATGAAAAACAAAATTTAACGGATTATACGGTAATTTTTTTTTTTTGCTGACGTATGTTTGTGCTTTTTTTAAAATAGAAGGTTTTAATAATATATTGCCAGGTTGATATACTCCGTGTACATTTCCAAATGCTGCAGCAATAATAAAATTATTACTAATTTTAGTTAATTTATTAAAAGTATAATAAATATCTTTAGTATCAGTATATAATAGTTTTTTATTTATATGAAGATTATTTACACCATCTTCTTCTCCTCCAGTACAACCCAATTCTATTTCTAACATCATATCAAGTTTAGTTATTTTTCTTAAATATTGAGATGAAATAGTTATATTTTTTTTTATTGATTCTTTAGATAAATCAATCATATGTGAAGAAAATAATGGACGTTTATTTTTTTTAAAAAACTTTTCTCCTTCTCTAATTAAACCGTTAATCCATGCAAGATTATTAATATCACAGTGATCAGTGTGTAATATAACTGGTATTTTATAATATTTAGCTAATAAATGAATATGCTGTGCTCCTGAAATAGCGCCAATTATAGCATTGGAGTGATTTTTATTATTATTTAATCCCAATCCACTGATAAAAGAAGCTCCTCCATACGAAAACTGAATAATTATTGGAGATTGCGTTTTTGCAGCAGATTCTAATACACTATTCATTGAATCAGTACTAATACAATTTACAGCCGGTATAGCAAATTTATGTTTTTTAGCTAATGAAAAAATAATTTGTGTTTCTTTGGAATTTAGTACGCCTGGTTTGATGTAGTCTAAAATTTTACACATAATTTTTCCTATTTAATACAATATTATCATTAATATGCTTTATTAAAAATACTATCAACTTTGTAGTTTATTGGTTTTTTAGTTTTTCTAAAATAGGTAAAGTTTTATTTTCTATAAATTCTAAAAAAGCACCTCCTCCTGTAGAAATATAAGAAATTTTGTTTTTTAAGTTAAATAAATCAATAACCGCAATAGTATCTCCTCCTCCGGCAATAGAAAAAGCATTACTATTTGCAATAGATTGTGCAATTTTTTGAGTTCCTTTTCTAAAGTTTGGAAATTCAAATACTCCCATAGGACCATTCCAAATTATTGTTTTAGCTTGTTGAATTGTTTTTATATAATTTTGAATAGTTTTTTCGCCTATATCTAAGATTTCTTCATAAGGCATAATGTTAGAGACTGATTTTTTTTGCGCTTTTGAAGTTATTGAATATGATGTACTAACTAAAGAATCTATTGGTAAAAATATTTTTTTTGTTTTATATAGTTGTTTTGCTTTTTCTTGAAAATCTTTTTCATATAACGATTTTCCTACTGAATAAAATGTAGAGATAAATGTATTGGCTATTCCTCCTCCTACTAACATATTGTCTGTAATTTTTAGTAATGAGCTTAATAATTTAAATTTTGTAGATACTTTAGCTCCACCGATTACTGTAGTTATAGGGTGTTTTGATTTATCGAATATGCGTTTTAATGTTGTTATTTCTGAATATAATAATGGACCAATGCACGATTTTTTTACGAAATCACAAATTCCATATGTAGAAGATTCTATTCTATGAGCAGTAGCAAAAGCATCCATTATAAAAACATCACATAAATTAGCATATTTTTGAGATAATTCCTCGTTGTTTTGTGTTTCTCCTTGATTAAATCGAACATTTTCTAGTACTGTAATTTGATTAGATTTTAACGATATTCCTTGTAAATAATTTTGTAAAAAAATCATGTTTATTCCAGATAATTTTTTTTGTAAATATTTAAAAACAGGAAACAAAGAAAAATTTTTAGTGCATTGACCTTCTTTTGGTCTACCTAAATGGGAAGCTATTATTATTTTAGCATTTTTTTTTAATGCTAAGTTTATTGTTGGAATTGCTCGATCAATTCTTTCGCTAGAAGTAATTTTTCCTTCGTGTAAAGGAACATTTAAATCTAATCTAATGAATACTCTTTTATTTTTTAAATCAACATCTTGCATATGTAACATATTATTTTTCCATTTGTTTATTTATGTATTTTTTGATTATATAAATATTGATATTTGTAATTATTTATTTATTTAGTACATATGATTTTTTGATTTTTTTTATTTGTTGTTTTGATTGTATTAAATAAATATAGTTTTTAATATAATCTTCTTATATATATAAAAATTATTTATTTAGGTGATAAACATGTTTAATAGACACTTTAAAAATATAAATTATATTTAAGTAATTACTAATGTAGTGTTGTTTTTTTTTGAAAATTATATGTATTTAATTGTTATTTTTATTTTTTTTGAAAATAAAAATAATAAATAATTTTTAGTTAATTAACATGTTTTAAAAATTTACAACATGGTTAGTATTACACATATAAGGTTTATATAAAATATTTATTTTATATAATATTAAAGATATATGCATAATTTTATTTTTTAGTGAATTTTAATAATTTATTCGTTTAGAAATATAGTTTTTACATTTTTTTAGAAAATACTTTATTTTATAATGTAGTTCATATTAGTAATAATTACTATAAGTATTTTATTAAATTATTAATTTTTATAGTATAATAAAATTATTAATCTTAACAAAGTAATGAGCTTGTTATTTATTAGTTAATTTAATGTAATTTTTATAATAATTTAATTATATTAAATAAATAATAACATATTAATTATATTTAATAAGATATATATAATAATATAGCTATATGGGTATAAAATTTTTGTTGTTTATTACATAAATTTGCATAATTGAGAACAATAATTATGAAAAAATTGGTTGGTTTTGTTGGTTGGAGAGGAATGGTTGGTTCAGTTTTATTAGATAGTTTACAAAAAAATAATGATTTTGTTGGATTTCATTCAGTATTTTTTACAACATCACAATTTTATGGAATTCCTCCACAAGTTACAAATAACACTTCGGAGCGTCTAGAAGATGCATATAACATTGAATGTTTAATAACTTTGGATATCATTATCTCATGTCAAGGTGAAAAATATACAACTCAAATTTATTCAAAATTAAGAACGATTGGTTGGAAAGGGTATTGGATTGATGCATCTTCTTGTTTAAGAATGCATCAAGACTCTATCATTGTTTTAGATCCAGTTAATTTAAAATCCATTCAGTTAGGCATAGAAAAAGGAATTAAAACATTTGTAGGCGGAAACTGTACAGTGAGTCTGATGTTGATGGCTCTTGGTGGTTTGTTTAAAAGTCATCTTATTGATTGGATTTCTGTATCTACCTATCAATCAGTATCTGGTAGTGGTTCAAGAGGTATGTTGGATTTGATCAAACAAATAGAATATGTATATAAGAATATTTCTCCACACCTTCCTTTATCAAAATCAATTTTGAGTATAGAAAAAATATTTACTGAATCCTTAAACGATATGTATCTTTCTAAAGATAATCTAAAAACTCCATTATTAGGAAATTTAATTCCATGGATTGATATACTAATGAACAACGGACAAACTAAAGAAGAATGGAAGGGATCTGCGGAAACTAATAAGATATTAAATTCTAAAAAAAATATTTTAATTGATGGTACATGTGTTCGAGTACCAGTTCTACGCTGTCATAGTCAATCTTTTACAGTTAAATTGAATCGTGATATTTCAGTTCGAGAATTTGAATTGTTGATTTCATCTCATAATCCATGGGTAAAAGTAATTGATAATAATTTTGATTCTACCGTTGACCAACTAAACCCCTTACGAGTTTCAGGCACATTAGACATCCCTGTGGGAAGAATTAAAAAATTAAATATTGGAAAAAAATATTTTTCTGCTTTTTCGGTTGGTGATCAATTATTATGGGGAGCCGCTGAACCTTTACGTCGTATATTAAATATTTTGATAAAATCATTATAAATAAATCTATAATATTAAATATTAATATATTTTTTATTTGGTATGAACTTTGATTAAATATGTATATGGAATTTTATTGAATGAAATCGATAACAACTTGTGTTTCATGAATCTACAAAATAAAATAATATCTGTATTACTAAATTTATCATCTGTTAGTACTAGAATTTTCTGACCTTTTTTTAAAGTTCTTATCTTTTTTCTTAACATCATTATTACTTCTGGACATCGTAATTTCAATAAATCTACTATAATTGGCATGACTTATACCTTTTAATATTCAGGTTTTACTTAGAAAATATATTTTAATAAAAATTTCTTATTTTTAATTGTATTTTTTATATATAAGATAATTTAGATGCATTAATTATGATATTTATAAATATATTGTTTTAAATTAAAATTATAGATAATGTTTTTAAATGCATCCATATTATTTTTTTATGATTATGTTGTAAACATAGTTCTATTTTTTTTAGTAATTTCAATGCTAATGAGATTTTTTTAAGTGTAGTTGTTTTCATTATGGAATATATAGGTAATTTCATTATTTTTTTTTTATACAATGAAAAAAAAATATAGTTTTTTTTCATAAAAATTTTATTTTTTTGAAACAAAAGTATATATACTAATGTTTTAAAAGAATTAATTAAGATAGTAATATCGTATTTTTGTTTTTTTAATATATGTAATTTTTTAATGGCTTGATTTTGTTTAAAATTTACAATGGACTTCATCCAATCATAGTATCTAAGTTTTTGTGTTTTTTTGTAATAATTATATAATTTTTTATATGTGATTTTTATATTTGGATATAGTAAAAGCATATTTTCTAGTAAGTTTGCAAAAAAATTTATATTGATGTAGAATTTTTTTAATAAAAAATTTTTTGCAGACAAACTAATTTCAGTGTTGTTTCTTTTTATTTTTTTTTTTATCCAGTGATTAATATTGTTAATATAAGAAAAAGAGTTATTAATCAATATAATATAATTATCTGTATAATTATGAAAAAAATTATTACATAAAAAATTATATTTTAGTTTAGGAAAACAAAAAATTTTAATAACTTTATTATTAGATAAGTTTTCTATTTTATTCATATTAATTTTTAAAATTGTAGATATATTAGAATCATAAATAGTTATATTAAAAATATGTGTAGTAAAAAATAAATCTTGTTGTTTTATTTGATTACAAATATGTTCCCAATCAGTATGATGATTAATTATTATATTAGTTTTTTTATATTTTTTTTTTTTATTGATATACTTATATATAATATCTTGAGTTTCTTTAATAAAAATATATTTAGATTCCAAAATAATATATGTTTTTGTTTTTTTTTTATTAATAGTTTTTTTTAAATTCATAGTATTTGTAAGCATGGTTTTATTTTTTTTTTTCTAATAATACAAAGTTAATAACTTTTAGTGGTATATAAATTATTTTATGAATTTTTACATTATAAAAATATTTTTTAGTTTTATTATGTTTAGTAATTAATTTAATAACTTCTTTTTTTAAGATAGTATTATATACTTTAATAATATTTCTTTTTTTTCCATTAATTTGAACTATTATTATTGATTTTTTTTCAGGTATTAAACATGATTTTGGTTTAGGCCATTTTTCCATATCAATACAGTTTTTCTGTTTATTAATTTTGTTCCATAATATAAAACAAATGTGTGGTGTAAACGGATATAACATTTTTATTATAATTTTTATAGATTTAAGTAAGTTTTGTGAATTAATTTTTTTTTTTTTATCTAACTTTATTATAAAGTTAAAAAATTTCATTATATGTGCAATAGCTGTATTATATGAATTTTTTTTGTGTATATCATGGGTTACTTTAACAATAGTAATATTTAATTGATTATATATTTTTTTTTGTTTGCAAAGATTGATATTATTGATATTTTTGTAGTTATCTATGTCTATGGAATGAACAAAATTCCATATTTTTTTTAAAAATCTATGCATACCTATAATGCTGTGAGAATTCCATTCTAAAGATTTATTTACCGGAGCTGCAAACATCAAAAATAACCGCAAAGTATCGGCTCCATATTGATTAATAATACAACTAGGTTCTATTCCATTATTTTTTGATTTGGACATTTTTATTTTTCCAGCGTAAATAATGTTGTTAGAGGTGTTTTTTTGAGAAACATCGATAATATTTCCGCTCTTATTACGAATAATATTCAAATTATCTGATGACAACCATGTTTTACTTCCATCACTATTATACATATAAAATGATTCAGCTATAACCATGCCTTGACAGATTAATTGCTCAACAGGTTCTTGAGAATGAACATATCCAAAGTCACGTAATAATTTATGATAAAATCGAAAATATATTAAATGCATAACCGCGTGTTCAATTCCTCCTATATATCGATCTACAGGTAACCAGTATTTTGTTGATTTAATATCTAAAATGTCTGTATTAAAATTAGGATTTGTGTATCTTGCATAGTACCAAGAAGATTCCATAAATGTATCAAATGTATCACTTTCTCTAATTACATCTTTTCCAGACATTTTGGTTTTTAGCCAACTAGTATATGCTTTTAATGATTTAGTGTATTTTTTTTTATGTATATAGTCTGGTAAGACTACTGGTAATTTTTTTTCTGGAACTGGTAATATTTGATTTTTTTTATTTATATACATAGGAATGGGAGCGCCCCAATATCTTTGTCGAGAAATACACCAATCTTTTATTTTATAAAAAATACGTTTTTTTGCTATTTGTTTATTAATAAGAACATCAGAAAGAATTTTTCGAGCTTTATTTATAGTTAAATTATTAAATGGATGAGAATTTATTAAGATTTTATCTTTTTTTTTAGAATGCTTAATATTCTTCGAAAATATGAATTTAATAGGAATATTATATAATTTTGCAAAAGAACAGTCTATTTTGCTATTTCCTGGTACAGCCATAATTGCGCCAGTAGCGTAATCATGCTTAACATAATTTGTAATCCATAAAGGTAATTTTTTTTGAGTAATAGGATGTAATACAAATAAATTTGTATTAATGCCTATTAGATTGTTGTTTTTTTGATATTCATCATATATTTTAGAGTTATTTTTTAGTAATTGTTTGATTTGAGTATTTTTTTTTAAAATGCTAGAAATTATTGGATGATATACAGATATTGCAAAAAACGTTACACCCATTATAGTTTCTGGTTGTGTTGTATATATTTTCAAAAAATAATTTAAATGATATATTTTACATTTTATTTGTATACCTTTGGATTTTCCAATCCAATTTTTTTGCATAGAAACAACTTCTTTAGGCCATTTTTTTAAAAATTTTAAATCTTTTAATAATTCACCAGCATATGCAGTGATTTTTATAAACCATTGCGATATTTTTTTAAATGTAATTTTAGACCCACATCTCCAGCATTTACCGTTCTGAGATTGTTCATTAGCAAGAACTGTTTTATCAATAGGACACCAATTTACTATAGTTTTTTTTTTATAAACAAGATTTTTATGAAATAGTTTTATAAAAAAAGACTGTTCCCATTTGTAGTATTCTGGCTTACAAGTAGTTAGTTCTCTACTCCAATCATAACTAAATCCTAGAGATTGCAACTGTTGCTTCATAACAGATATATTCTGATAAGTCCATTTATATGGTGAAATTTTGTTTTTTATGGCTGTTTCTTCTGCTGGTAGACCAAATGCATCCCATCCAATTGGCTGTAACACATTTTTTCCAAGCATTCTTTGGTAACGTGCTATTACATCACTAATGGTATAATTACGAACATGACCCATATGTAATTTTCCTGATGGATAAGGCATCATAGGTAAACAATAAAATTTTTCTTTTTTTTTGTCTTCTGTTACAGAAAATATTTTATTTTTTATCCAATATTTTTGTACAAATAACTCTATTTCTTTTGGAACGTATTTATTTTGTTTCATAACTTCCCCGTATATAAAGTTTATAATAATTTTTTAAAAATTTTTGCTATAATTTTTAAAATTGTTGTATCTTTTTTATTTATATATATAATTATTTTAATGATTGAAATTAAATTAAAGAATTTATTTTTTTATTAGATTTATTTATATAGTTTGTTTTAAAAATCTAGATATTATTTATTAGTATTTGATGTAAATAAATTTTATTTATAAAAAATAAATTTTGTAAAAATAAAAATTTCTTTTATTTATAAATAAAATGATTTTTTTGATTTTTTTATTTTGAATCATTCATTTAAATTATGTAGTTTAAGAAATCCTAATTTTTTCATAATTATATTTTCTACGATTTGCATTTTTTTTTTAGATTGAGAAGTATTATGTGTATAATGTAATAAATGTAAAGTAGAATGAATTATCATATGCGCCCAATGTTCTAATATATTTTTTTTTAATGATAAAGCCTCTTTATTGATATAACGCGCGCAGAGTATAATGTCTCCGATATAATATTTAAATTTATGTTTTATATGCACATTATTGGTAGCTGGAAATGATAGTACGTTTGTAGGTGTATTTTTATTGCGGTATTTTTTATTAAGAAATTGGATTTCTATAAGATCTACTACTCTAATAGTAATCTCTACTTTTTTTTTTTTAAAAATTTTTTTCAAACAAGATAAAAAAAATTTTTTCTTGGGAAAAAAATTTTTTTTTTACATGCAATTTGTATATATATTTTCATAGTATTTATTAACATAATTATTTTAAAGATTAAAAAAAAGTGTTATTTATTTATTTTTTTTAATTAATTACTCCTTTTAAATATGTGTTATAATTAATATCTATAACTTTTAATTGTACAAAGTTTCCAATTAGTTCTGATTTTCCAAAAAAATAAATAATTCTATTATTTTCTGTTCTTCCGTACAATTCTTGAGTATTATTTTTAGAAGAACCTTCAACTAGTACTGATTGTACAGTACCTAACATTCTTCTTCTCCATTGGAAGGATTGTTGAGTTATTTTTTTTTGTAATAAGGATAATCTATTTTTTTTTTCTTCTATAGTAGTACAATCAGCTAATTTCGCAGCTCTTGTTCCCGGTCTAGGAGAATAAATAAAACTATAACTTGTATCAAAATTGATTTTTGAAATAAATTGTAATGTTTTCTGAAAATCCTGATGTGTTTCTCCAGGAAAACCAACAATAAAATCAGAACTGATACTTATATTTGGTCGAATGAATTTTAGTTTATTAATTAAGTCTTCATATTCTTCTATTGTATAACCTCTTTTCATTAATCTTAAGATTTTATTTGATCCACTCTGTACAGGTAAGTGCAGAAAGTTTGTTAACTGGGGAATATATTTGTAGGCTGTTATGATATCTTCACCAAATTCCATAGGATGACTAGTTATATATCTAATTCTATTGATTTTTGGGATTCTTGAGATTGAATACAATAAATCTGAAAAATTATATTTTATTTTATTAATATAATCATATGTTTTATATGCATTTACATTCTGACCTAACAGAACCACTTCTCGCACACCCAGTGTAGAAAGTTTTTTAATTTCAGATAGTATATGCTTGTGCTGTCTACTAACTTCTTTTCCTCTAGAATAAGGTACGATGCAAAAAGAACAATATTTGTTACATCCTTCCATAATAGTAACAAACGAAGTGAATTTTTTATTAACACGAGTGTTAATTGAACTTTCAAATTTTTTTAAAGATGATGTTGTAACGTCAATAATTAAATTTGTAGTATGATAAGATTGATGTATTAACTCAGGTAGTTTGTGTAATGTTTGAGGTCCAAAAATTATATTAACAAATCTAGCTCGTTTGTAGATTTTTTTTCCTTCCTGAGTAGCTACACATCCACCAACAGCTATACGGATATTAGAATTTTTTTTTTGAAAATTTTTCCAACGACCTAGCTGATGAAATAATTTTTCCTGAGCTTTTTCTCTTATTGAACAAGTATTTAAAATTAAAATATCTGATTTTTCTGGATTTTTAGTAATAACATAATTATTTGTTTTTGTTAGTATATTCTCAATTATGGAAGAGTCGTGTTCGTTCATCTGACAACCCCATGTTTTGATATATATTTTTTTTTTGATTATCTTTTTATTCATAATTCATATGTACACATAAAATAACTATTAATGATATTATTGTATAAGTATTATTTTTTTTATTGAAATATACAATTGTTTTTTATGATCTATAAGATATCATATATTTTAACATGATGATATATATCATATATGATTTTTATATAGGTAATTCTAATGACAGCATTTCTTCTATTGTTTGACGTCTTCTTATTAATCTAAAGGTTTTTTTTTCATATAACACTTCTGGAATGAAGGGTCGGCTGTTATAGTTAGATGACATAGATGATCCATAAGCACCGGTATTATGGATAATTATATAGTCTCCTGGTTGTACTTCAGGAATATTTCGGGGTAGAATTATTCCCGTTTCTTGTATCGTAAAAATATCTCCGGATTCACATAGAGGTCCGGCTACTATACCTCTAATGATAGGTATTTTTTTGATATCTGTAATATTTTTATGTAATACTGTTATTTCATGGTAGCTACCGTATAAAACGGGTCTCATTAAATCATTAAATCCTGCATTAATTAGTATAAAAATATTTGTTTGAGTTTTTTTTACAGAATGTACTTTTGCTATCAATATTCCAGATTGACCTACTAAAAAACGACCTGGTTCGATTTCTAATTTGATAGGACAATTTAAAGTAGATATGAGTTTTTTTTTTACATTATTCCATTTTTTAAAATAATCGTTTACATGAATTTCTTTATCTTGTGGTTTATATGGTATACTTAATCCTCCTCCAGCGGATATAAATTGTATTTTTTTATTTAATTGAATAGCATGATTTTTCATAGATTCACATACTCGGTATAAATTCTTTATGTTGACTCCTGATCCTATGTGTATATGTAGTCCAATGAGATTTAAATGATATTTTTCAATTATTGATACAGCTTGCATAAAATCCCAAATTCCATGTTTACTTTGATCTCCTCCTGTGTTTGTTTTAATATGATGTCCTCCGCCAAATCTAGGATTAATTCTAATCCATACAGGATGTCCTGGAGACATTTTTCCTAATTGATGTAACATCTCAATGGATCCAGCATTAACTGGAATGTTTTTTTTGACTACTTCTTTTAGTACATTTTTTTCTAAAATATCTGATGTAAATACAATATTGTTATTGTATGGTTTAAATCCTGCAATTAAGGCTCTTTTTATTTCCCCTAAAGAAACTGCATCTATTTTTACATTGTAATCTTTCATTATTCTCAATATATGTATATTAGAACAAGATTTTTGTGCAAAACGAATGATATCAAATTGTTTTAATTTTTTTATTTGTTTAATAATAATATTTGCATTATATACCCATAACGGTGTTTTATATTTTTTTATTAAATAAATAAGATTTTTTCTTGTTAATATTTTATTTGAAATATTTAATTTTTCTTGCATTTTTTTCCCATAGATCTTGTTTGAATAAATATTAGTAATGTTTAATTTATTAATAATATCTCTTATTATATAAAGTTAAATTTTATTTATCTTTTAATTGAAATAATCATTTTTTATAGGTAATTAAGTTTATTTAAATTAATTATCTAATTTATTGTTATTTTTTATTTTTTAAAATTGGAAACAGTATAACATCTTTAATATTTTTTTGATTAGTTAAAATCATGATTAATCTATCAATGCCTATTCCTAAACCAGATGTAGGTGGTAACCCATGTTCTAAAGCAGTAATATAATCTTTATCGTAATAAAAATTTTTTAAATTTTCTACATTTTTTTTTTGTAATTTTTGTGATTTAAAACGTCTTTTTTGTTCTTCTGGATCATTAAGCTCAGAAAAACCGTTAGCTATTTCATGTCCTGCTACAAAAAATTCAAATCTATCTGTGATATTTTTATTTACATTATTAGTTTTAGCTAAAGGAGAAACTTCAACGGGATATTCAGTAATAAACGTTGGTGTAATTATTTTTTTTTCTGTTTTTTTTTCAAAAATTAAATAAATTATTTCTCCTAGTGACGCGTGCGTATTTACATTTAAGTGTAATTTTAGTGCTAATTTTTTAGCTTTTTCTAGTGTTTTTAAATCAGATATATTAATGTTTTTGTTAAATTTTAATATTGCTTGTATCATAGTCATTTTTTTAAATGGTTTTTTAAAATTTAACTGGTATTTATCATATGTAAAAATATATGAATTAAAAATTTTTTTTATTAAAAAAATACATAATTTTTCTAAAAGAATCATCATATCAGTATATTGGCTATAGGATAAGTAAATTTCCATCATAGTAAATTCGGGATTATGCTGTGTTGATAACCCTTCATTTCTAAAATTTCTATTTATTTCAAAAATTTTATTAAAACCACCGATAATTAACCTTTTTAAATATAGTTCAGGGGATACTCGTAAATACATTTTTTTGCTTAAAGAGTTATGATAAGTAATAAATGGTTTTGCGTTAGCTCCTCCAGGAATAGGATGCATCATTGGTGTTTCAACTTCTAAAAATTTTTCTTGTATCATAAATGTACGAATATTTGAAATAATAGAAGATCTTTGTTTAAAAATTCTTGCAGTTTGGAGATTAGAGATAAGATCTAAGTATCTTTTTCTATATTTTAATTCTTGTTGTTTTAATCCTTGATATTTGTTTGGTAACGGTCTTAAAGATTTTGTTAATAAATATATTTTTTTGCAATAAATAGATAATTCTAATGTATTGGTTTTAAATAATGTTCCTTTTATTCCTATTATATCTCCTAAATCTAATTCTAGAATATAATTTTTATAATAATCTTGTGCAAATAAATTACTTTTTATGTATATTTGAATCGTATGATTATTATCATATATCACTAGAAAAGCGGCTTTTCCTAAAATTCTTTTTTTTATGATTCTTCCAGCAATTTTAATGACAAAACATAATTTATGTAAATCACTTTTTGTTTTTTTTTGATATGTATTTAATACATCTTTGATGTTGTTTGTACAATTAAAAGTATTAGGAAAATTAAAACCTAATTGACGTAATTGAAATAATTTTTTTTTTCTTGTGTTGAATTCATTTTTTAATAGTTTTTTGTTTTTTATTTTTTGAATTTCTTTTAACATGTTTTATTTTTATAATCCTATTTTTAAACTAGTTTCAATAAATTGATGTAAATCACCATTTAAAACTTGATATATATCGTTTCTTTCTATTTTAGTTCGAATATCTTTTATTCTAGAATCATCTAATATATATGAACGAATTTGGTTTCCCCATCGAATACTAGGTTTTTTTACATTTATTTGTTTTTTTTCCGTGTTTTTTTTTTCTGTCTCTATTCGGTATAATTTAGATGTTAATTGCTTTAGAGCAGTATGCTTATTCTTATGCTGTGACCTTTCGTTTTGACATTGCGTTACGATACCTGTAGGTATATGTGTAATACGTACAGCAGATTCTGTTTTATTAACGTGCTGTCCTCCGGCTCCTGAAGATCTATAGACATCTATTCTTAAATCTTTTGGTTGAATATCAATATGAATATCATGATTTAGTTCAGGATATACAAATACAGAACTAAATGAAGTGTGTCTTTTGTTGTTTATATCAAAAGGACTTTTTCGTACTAATCTATGTATACCTGCTTCAGTTCTAAACCAACCAAATGCATATTTACCTTTGATTTTTAATGTAATAGATTTTATACCTCCGGTTTCTCCTATTGATTGAGATATAATGCTACTTTTAAATTTTTTACTAAATGAATATTTTAAATACATTTTTAATAACATTTTTGTCCAATCTTGTGATTCCACCCCCCCTGATCCTGATTGTATATCTATATAACAATTATTGTAGTCGTGTTCTTTATTAAACATGGTACATATTTCTAGTTTATTTATTTTTTTTTTTAGTTTTTGGTACTGTATATTGATTTCTTTTTCAATAGTTACATCAGGTTCTTTAGTAAATATTTTTATCCAATATTCTGTATCTTGTAGAATATTAGTAATTTGCATAACGTTTTTCTTATTTTTAGATAAAATGTATTTTTTTTTATATAATTGTGATATTAATTTAGAATTTTTATAAAATTTTAAATTTTTTAGTTTATTATCAATAGATTGAATTTTTTTTTTTTCGTTAACGCAGTCAAAGATTCCTCTTTAATGATATTATTTTTTTTTTAAATAATTGTATTTTTTTTATTAAAGAAGATAAATTTAATTTTTTTTTCATTTTTATGTTTTTTTTTAAAAGTTTTATTTATAAAATTTTATTTTTAATATATATATGTTTTTTTTATTTTTTATAATAGTACATTACATTCACATATATATGTGATATTTTTTATCATACAATGATTTATACAAGTGTTAATAAATGTATCATATCATATGATATGTACTATACAACATATTCAGGGGGCTTTCTTAAAGAGTAATTTATGCAAAATAATTCAAATATTTATTTAAGTAACAAGTTACCTAATATGTATATGAGGTTACATGGTTGGTCCGTAATTTGCGTAAAAGGATTAGACAAAAAAAAATATTTAAATAATCAATTTACAATAGATATGAATTTAATTGATAAGCATGACTATAAAATTGGAGCTCATTGTAATATTAATGGAAAAGTATGGACTTCATTTTTTATAGTTAAATATAATGATTGTTATTTATATATTGTACGTTCTTCAATTTGTAAAAAGCATTTATATGAATTAAAAAAATATTCTTTGTTTTCTAAAGTAGACATTTTTGAAGATAACAATTTTCATTTATTTGGCTTATGTGGTAGAAATTTAGACATTATATTAAAAAATTTTTTTTCTATAAGTTTTAATAAATGTATTTCAGTAATAAAAAGAGATTATTTTATTTTTTTAAAAATTAATCAACCTATTAACAGATTTTTAATTATAGTACATGAAAATCAAGTAAAAAAATTTTTAACAGTTATGAAATATGCTGCAGCACTGAGTACTAGTACACAATGGTTAGCCTTAGATATTGAAGCATGTTTTCCTATAATTGATAAAAAAATATCAGGTCGTTTTATATTACAATCTTTGGATTTAAAAAAATGGAATGCTATTGATTTTAATAAAGGTTGTTATTATGGACAAGAAGTATTATGTAAATATGAAAATAAAAGGATTAATACATTTACAGTTTGTTCCTTAATCAGTAATGATTCTTTATTTAATCCTAATATAGGTGAATCTGTTGAATATTTAGATAATGAATCAGGTGATAAATACCATGTTGGTATAGTTTTATCGTGGGTATATATATATTCTAAAAGAATATTACTACAAATTCGTATAAAAAAAAATTTTTTAAAAAAAAAAAATGTTTTTTTTATACAGTCAAATCCATTTGTTAAGTTTACTCTATTTACTAGATAGTAAATTTTTGTAATGATTGTTTTTTAAAAAAATTAGTAAATTTAAATAAATCGTTAAAGAATGATATTTAAATAATTTATATAACATACTAGGATAATAAATTTTAGAAAAAAAATTTATATAAAATTTGTATTATATCTATTTTAAAAATATTGAATCAACTTAAATAAAGTATAAAAAATTTTTTTTGACAAAATTTTTAAAATTACGTAATTTTAAAAATTATTTATATATATTTTATAGTGTATCTTTCATAAAAAGAATCTTTCAACATATAAAGATTCTTTTTAGTAATTTTTGGAAAAATTAATTATATATAATTCATTTTGTTATTTTTTATTAATAAAAACATTAGACATTATTTTTTTTTTGCTTGTTTTCTATCACTTTCTTTTAGCAACATTTTTCTTAATCGTATTGATTTAGGAGTTACTTCTATTAATTCTTCATCGGTTACAAAATTTAAAGCATACTCTAATGTAATATTAATTGGTTTTACTAAATTTATAGCTTCGTCAGTTCCAGAAGCGCGCATGTTGGTTAATTTTTTTCCTGTTAAACAATTTACGGTTAAATCATTAGATCGATTATGTATTCCTACAATTTGTCCTTCATATACTTCTTCCCCGTGACGAATAAACATCTTGCCTCTATTTTGAAGATTATGAATAGAAAAAGATACAGCGGTTCCGGTTTTTTTAGAAATAAGAACTCCATTTTTTCTTTGTCCAAATTTTTTTTGTTGCAACGGACCGTAATGACTAATGGATGAAAAAAAAGTACCGCTTCCTGATGTAAGATTCATGAATTCAGATCTAAATCCAATTAAAGATCTACTAGATAATATGCATTCAATTTGAATTCTACCATATTCATTAGTTATTATATTCTGTATTTCGCCTCTTAATTCACCTAATTTTTGTATTAATGGTCCTTGATGTTTTTTTTCAATGTCTAATAATGTTATTTCAAAAGGTTCAGTTACTACATTGTTTTTGTTTTTAAAAATCACTGTAGGTCTAGAAACTTCTATTTCAAAATTTTCTCTGCGTAGTTGTTCTAATAAAATAGATAAATGTAATTCTCCTCTTCCAGAAACGGAAAAGATGTTTGAGTTTTTAGTTTCCTGTACAGTTAAAGAAATATTATGAATAGTTTCTTTTTTTAATCGCTCTAAAATTTGACGAGATGTTATATATTTTCCTTCTCTTCCACAAAAAGGTGATTGATTGACACAAAATAACATTTTTACAGTAGGTTCATCAATTTTTAGATTAGGTAAAGGATATAAAAATTCTGGATCACAAATAGTGTCTGATATTTTAATATTATTTAGTCCTGTGATTGCAACTATATCACCAGCATACGCTATATCTATGTTTTTTTTTTTTAATCCATAGAATTTTAATATGTTTTGAATTTTTCCTGTATAAATTTTTTTTTTGTTTCTTAATACTGAAACTGTCTGATTATTTTTTATCTTTCCTTGTTGTATTTTTCCAATCCCAATCATTCCAAAATAATTATTAAAATCTAATTGTGATAGTTGCATTTGAAAAAAATTTTTTTTTGATATATTTGGTTTTGGGGTATATTTTATAATAGAATCTAATAAAGGGACCATATTTTTTTGTATATTGTCAGGATCATATCCAGATTGACCTAATAACGCTGAAGTATATATTATAGGAAAATCCAATTGCTCATCGTTAGCAGATAAATTAACAAATAAATCAAATATTTGATTAATTACCCAATCTGGTCGAATGGTAGGTCTATCCATTTTATTAATAACTACAATTGGTTTTATTTTGTATAAAAATGATTTTTTAGTTACATAACGTGTTTGAGGCATAGGACCCTCAAAAGCATCTACAACTAATAGAACAGAATCTACCATAGACAATATTCTTTCTACTTCTCCTCCAAAATCGGCATGTCCTGGAGTATCAATAATATTTATATGATAATTTTTCCACGCTACTGACGTATGTTTAGATAGTATTGTTATACCTCTTTCTTTTTCTAATTCATTAGAGTCCATAACTCTATCGATTTTTTCTTCGTGTTGTTGAAATGTACCAGATTGCTGTAATAACTGATCTAATAGTGTTGTTTTTCCATGATCGACGTGAGCAATAATAGCAATATTTCTAATCATTTTGTTCATATGAATACCAATTTTTTATTAATTTTAAAGAAACATATAAGTTAGAATTCGATGTAAAAAAATATTATTTTTATTATTAATATAATTTTCTAAAATTATAATTTGTATAATTTATATTTTTTTAGGATAGTAATAGAAATATTATTTATAGATTATATAATATAAAACATTATTTTTAATAAAATACTGATTTTGTATGCTGTATTGAATAAATATTATGGTATATTTTTAGTTGTAATATTTATAGTGTATAATTATATTTTTATTTTACAATATTTTTAGTACATAGATTATTTTTTTTTAAACTAATTTTTATATCTTGATTATTGTATATTAACAAGGATAATATTTTTTGTGAATAACATAAAATTCGATAAAACATTTTTTTTAAAAAGTATCATTAATACTCGTGAATTAGAAAATTTTCCCGGAATGGAAATTGTAATGTTGGGTTATTCTAATTCTGGAAAATCCAGTTTACTAAATTTATTGACTAATAATAAAAAATTAGCTCGAGTAAGTAAATTACCCGGTAGAACAAGAACGATAAATATTTTTAATGTTACATCAAATTTTAGAATGATAGATTTTCCAGGATATGGATATTCTACAATAAATTTATCAACACAAAAATTACTTAATAAAAGTTTATTTTTTTATTTACAACATAGATTATGTTTACATGGTGTTGTAATGTTATCTGATGTTCGTTGTTCTTTAAAATTATTAGATTTAAAGATTTTAAAAATTTTGCAAAAAAGAGTGATTTCAATTTTATTTATTTTAACTAAAACTGATAAAGTTTCTAAACAAAAAAAAATGATTCAAATTTCAAAAATTTGTAAAAAAATATCTTTTTTAAATATGGATATCACTGTTTTAGGTTTTTCTAAATTTAGTAAGTTAGATGTTTTAGTTATTCGACATCATTTATCTTTGTGGTATAATTTATTTGGGAATAGATAATATGTGAGATTTCATTTCTTTCCAATTTTTTCCTGTTTTAATGGATACATACAGCGGAACTATTAATTTAATGTTATTTTCCATATGGTGTTTAATTAAATGAATAAATTTAGATATTTTTTTTTCTTTTACTTCAAATATTAGTTCATCGTGTATTTGCATAATTATTTTTGCATCATTTGAATATTTTTTTTGAAATATGTGTTGTAGTTTTATCATGGAAGTTTTAATTATGTCTGAAGCAGTATTTTGTATAATAACATTAATGCAAAAACGTTTTGCGTTATTTTTTAATGTTTGATTTTTCGAATTAATGTTAGGAATATATATTTTTCTTCCAAATAATGTTTTGACATACTTTTTTTTTTTAGCATAATTATACGTATTTTTCATATATTTTTTAATTGTTTTATAATTTAAAAAATAGTTTTTTATAAGCTCTTTAGCTCTACAGACAGAAATGTTTAATTTTTGAGATAATCCAAAAGAACTAATTCCGTATAATATTGAAAAATTTACAATTTTAGCAATATTTCTATGATAAGGTTTTATTTCATTTTTATGTATGTTGAATATATGTTTAGCAGAATTATAATGTATATCTTGAGGATGTGATAAGTCTTCTATCATTTTTTTGTCATTGGAATAATGCGCCATAATTCTTAATTCTATATGAGAATAATCTGCTGTTAATAATAACCATTTTTTTTTTGCAATAAAGGCTATTCGAAGTTTTCGTCCTATTTTGGTTTTAATGGGAATGTTTTGTAAATTAGGATTGCTAGAAGATAATCGACCAGTTGATGTTGCGTTTTGATGGTATGTAGTATGAATTCTATTTTTTTTTGTATTTACTGATTGAATTAATTTTTTTAAATATGTATTTTTTAATTTTTTTAGTATTCTATATTGCAAAATAATCTTGGGTAATTTATGAATTTTAGATAATTTAGTAAGAACTGTTTCATCAGTAGAAATATTACCGGTTTTTGTTTTTTTAAAAGATGGAAAATTATATTTTTTAAATAAAATTTTTTGTAATTGTTTAGGAGAATTAATATTAAATTTTTCTTGAGTTATGAAATATATTTTTTTCTTAAGTTTTGATAATGTACAGTTGATTTTTTTTTTTTGGTTTTTAAGAATTTTTTTTTTTATCAACACACCTGTATTTTCCATAATAGACAGTACTTGTACTAAAGGCATGTCAATGGATCTAAATGATTTTTTGGAGTTAATAGTTAAATATTTTATATCTTGAAAGTATTTTTGTAACGGATATAAGGATTTTTGAATAATATAAGAAATTATTTTTTTTGAATTAAAAATATCATTTTTTTTCTCATAGTTTTTTGGAGTGTTTTTTTTGTATTCTTTTTTTTTGCTACTTAATTGATAGTAATATAAAGCAATTAATGTATCAAAATATATACCTGTTAATGTAACATTAAATTTTTTTAAAATATGAAAAACTTTTTTTAAATCTGTACCTATTTTATGATATTTTTCATTTTCTAAAATAGGTTTTATTTTTTTTATAATAATGGTTGGAGTGACTATATTTTTTTTTTTTTTTTTTTGATTATAAATATACCACCATGTTGTGTAGTTTTTAACAGATATAGAGATATAAAAAAAAACTTTTTTTTCTTTGTTTGTATGAAAGTCTATTGCAATAGAAAATATTTTTTTTTGGACAATTATATTTATCATTTTTGAGATAATATCAGTGTTTATAATTTCAATATGTATATTTTTATTTTTTTTTTTATGATATTTATTAAGAATAGGAAATTGGTTTGCGTATATTTGTTTGATATATTTATTAAACTGATGATTTTGAAAATTTTTTAATAATAAAGGTATATCTATTTTATTTTTTTTTAAATGCGATGATATATTTTCTATATAAATATTTTGATTTAATTTAGTAAGTTGGTACGATAAAAAAGCTGTTTTTTTGTTTTTTTTTAAGCTATTTGTAATGTTTTTTATGTTTCTTATAGGTAAATCAATGACATGATTTATGTTTTTATATATATCCGAAATAGATGAGAAATTTTGTAAAAGTATAGCAGCTGTTTTTTTACCTATTCCGGGAACACCTGGAATATTATCAG
Organism: Buchnera aphidicola (Cinara pseudotaxifoliae); assembly: GCF_900128595.1. Classification (NCBI taxonomy): domain Bacteria; kingdom Pseudomonadati; phylum Pseudomonadota; class Gammaproteobacteria; order Enterobacterales; family Erwiniaceae; genus Buchnera; species Buchnera aphidicola. Next base: position 323,193 of record NZ_LT635893.1, on the reverse strand, counting down.
AAGAATCACCGGTTAATCCTAAAAAATCCGCCATAAATTTTGCATGTACTCCATATTTTTTGTATACATTTTTTTTGTTTAATATGTCTGTATTAAAATTTCCTGGAATAATAGAAATTTTTTTATTAACTAATTGTGTTAAGTCTTTATCTGCACTATATATAAATATATAAAAATTTTTTTTTATAAATTTTTTGGATAAACTACTAATAACATCATCAGCTTCAACATTTTTTATACTAATTATTGGTATTCCTAGTAATTGAATGATTTTTTTTAGAGGTTTTATTTGTTTTTTTAAATTGCCAGGCATAGGATTTCTGTTGAGTTTATATTTATTATATAATTGATGTCGAAATGTTGGTGTGGGAGTATCAAAAACAATTAAAATATTTTTAGGATTAAATTTTTCTATTAATTTATTAAATATTTTAATACATCCGTATAATATTCCAGTTGAATTTCCTTTTTTGTTTTTTAATTTTAAATAAGAAAAATATGTTTGATATAAACAATAGTTTCCATCAATTAATATTATTTTTTTTTTTTTCATGTATTCTCCACTATATTGATAGTTATACAAATTATTAATAAAGAATATTTATATATGTAGTATTAAGAATTTTTTAAATATGATTATTATATTTTTATATTAAAGATAACAAAATTTGTAATGATTTTTTGTATCGATTTTTATTTTTTTTTAAAAAGTATTGAGTTTGCAAAGTGTTTGTTTTAGATTTTTTTTTTATTAATTTAATCGATAATTTATTTATATATAAAATATAAAATAAATAAAATTTAGTTATATTATATAGTTTTGACATTTAACAGTATTAAATTAATAATTTTTAAAATATTAAATGTATTTTTATACATTTTAATAGCTATTTTTAATAGGGGTTTTTTTCCCCTATTTTTGCGAGCAATAATACTTATTATATTTTTCAGTTATATGTAGTTTTATTTATATGGATTTAACGTATTTAACTGAATTTTTGATAGTTGATTGTCTAGAATCAAAGATTCTTCTATTCTAATTAATCGGTTATATTTTGCTGTTCTATCTGATCTACACATTGAACCTGTTTTTATTTGTCCTGCAGATGTGCCAACAGATAAATCAGCAATACTAGTATCTTCTGTTTCCCCAGATCGATGAGATATAATAACCGAGTACTTATTTTTTTTAGCTAAACTAATAGTTTCTAAAGTTTCTGTTAATGTTCCTATTTGATTTAATTTTATTAAAATTGCATTTGCAACTTTATTTTTTATACCATAATTTAAAATTTTTTTATTTGTAACAAATAAATCGTCTCCTACTAATTGTATGCTTTTTCCTAAAACTTGTGTTTGATATATAAATCCTTTCCAATCACTTTCATGTAACCCATCTTCTATTGATAAAATAGGATATTTTTTGATTAATTTTTGCAGGTAATGTGTAAATTCTTGTGAACTAAAGGTTTTATTTTCGTTCATTAACTTATATTTTTTTGTTTTTTTATCAAATAATTCTGACGCAGCACAATCTATGGCAAAAACTACATCTTCTCCTAATTTATAATTTGCTTGTTCTACAGCCAGACTCATTATAGACAACGCTTCTTCATTAGATTGTAAGTTAGGAGCATAACCTCCTTCATCTCCAACGCAAGTGGTATATCCTTTGTTTTTTAGTAATGTGCCTAATGTATGAAATATTTCTGAACCCATACGAATAGCTTGTTTGATGTTGACAGCTCCTATTGGCTGTATCATAAATTCTTGAAGATCAATATTATTGTCAGCATGCATTCCCCCGTTAATGATGTTAATCATGGGTAATGGCAGAGAAAATTCACCACTCGATTTATTAAGCTGAGCAATATAAGAATAGAATGGAATTCTATTTTCCATAGCAACAGATTTTGCGAGCGCTAATGATACTGATAAAATTGCATTTGCGCCAAATTTTGATTTATTAGGGGTACCATCTAAATGTATTAGATAATTATCTATTTTCTCTTGTTCATCCGCTTGTTTATCTAATAAAGCTTTTGCTATTTCTACGTTGACATAGTTTACTGCTTTTTGTACTCCTTTACCAAAAAAACGTTTGATATCTCCATCTCTTAATTCTAGAGCTTCTTTAGATCCAGTAGATGCTCCGGATGGAGCAGAAGCTAATCCAATATGTCCGCTAGTTAAATGAACTTCAGTTTCAATAGTTGGGTATCCACGTGAATCTAATATTTCGCGGGCAAATACTTTTTTAATTTTTGACATGTTGTTTTATTCCGTGCACTTAAAGTTTTTATAAAACATAATATTAATTATTATTCAATTAATATATTTATATGTAAATAAAATTATTAGATAATTATTATTATTTAATTTTAAAAAATTTTTTACATGATAAATAATGTTTTATATATTGTATTATACAAACATAGTGTTTTTTTATATCAATATTAATAATTAATTTATTATTAATATTGATATATATTGTAATTATTAATTTTATCAAAAAAATAAAATGATTTTTATTAAATAAAATTAATGTATTAACATTATAAATTTTTAAAAAAACAAATGAATATTAAATAATATTAAATTTATTGTATCGGTTTTCTGTGCTTGTTTTTTAACGATACAATTCTATGAAATACTAAGATGTTATGTCTATTTTTTTTTTTTAATTTTAAAAAATATCCTACTCTTTCAAATTGATAGATATATTGAGTTTCCTCTTTTGCTACTACAGATTCAGTATATCCTATTTTAATTATACATGAATTAGGATTATATAATTGAATAATATTTTTTTCTTTTTCTGGATTTTTAGAAGTAAACAGAACATCAAACAATTTGAATTGAGTTTTAGTAGAATTTTTTTTAGATAACCAGTGAATTATATTATATGTATTTTTTAACGGTATATTTTTTTTTTTTGTATTTAAGTAACAAGTACACAAAATGCATAAAATATCATTATTTTTATTTTTTATGATTTTATTTGCTCGTATAGTATAAGCATATTTTAGTCGAACTTTTTTTCCTAATATTAATCCTTTATATCCGGTAATAGGTTTTTTACAAAAATCTTCTCTTTCAATATATATTTCTTTAGAAAATAGAATTTTTCTGCGACCCATATCTTTTTTGCAAGGATGATTTGGAACATCCAAGTGTTCAATATAATTATGATCGATATTTGTAATAATTAACTTAATAGGGTTAATGATAGCCATTCTTCTAGGAGAAGAATCGTTAAGGTCTTTACGTATACAAGATTCTAATAAAGATAATTCTATTAAATTTTGTTGTTTTGTAATTCCTATTTTCTTACAAAATGTTTTAATAGAATTTTTAGTATATCCTTTTTTTCTTAAACCGGATAATGTATGTAATCTTGGATCGTTCCACCCGCTCACTAGTTTATGGTCTATTAATTTTTGTATTTTTCTTTTAGACAAAATTGTATATTCTAAATTTAATTTAGAAAACTCGTATTGTTTTGGAGGTGTTTTTTTAAGATTTAATTTTTTTAGTATCCATTCATATAATTTACGATTATCTAAAAATTCTAATGTGCATAAAGAATGTGTAATTCCCTCTAAAGCATCTACAATGCAGTGTGCAAAATCGTACATAGGATAAATACACCATTTATTTTTTGTATGATGATGTTTAGAATAGATAATTCTATATAAAACAGGATCGCGTAATATAATATATGGTGATGCCATATCTATTTTTGCTCGTAAGCACATAGATCCTTCTGGAAATATTCCATTTTTCATTTTTTTAAATAATACTAAGTTTTCTTCAACAGTTCGGTTTCGAAAAGGGCTGTTTTTTCCAGGCCTTTTAAATGTTCCTCTGTGTTTTTTTATGTCATTGGCGTTTAATTCATCTACATATGCTATTTTATTTTTTATTAACTGAATCGCATATTGATATAATTGATCAAAGTAATTTGAAGTATATGTAGGTTGTTTATACCAATTGAAACCTAACCATTTTATATCTTTTTTAATTGCTAGAGTGTATTTTGTGCTTTCATTTCTAGGATTTGTATCGTCAAACCTAAGATTACATATACCTTTGTATCTATTAGCAATATTGTTATTTAAACATATAGATTTTGCATGCCCTATGTGTAAGTAACCATTAGGCTCTGGTGGAAATCGTGTTTTTATTACTCTATTAGGATTTTTCAATATTGAATGTTTTACAATTTTGTTAATAAAATTATTATTATTTTTTGGTTTCATTATCAATTTATCCCTAATGCATTGTATGCAAAATGATGTTTATTTTATTTTACTTGAATGTTTTATTAAACATCATATTTTTTAAAAAATGATTTTTTAAAATAAAAAATAATTTATTTATAAAATTTTTATTGTAAAAAATGTTTTATTTGTGTAAAATTAATATTTAAATAGTATTTTTATTGATAATTTGGCTATGTAGCTCAGTTGGTTAGAGCACAGCACTCATAACGCTGAGGTCACGAGTTCGATTCTCGTTATAGCCATAAAATTACATATATGTTAAGCGGAAGTGGCGAAAATGGTAGACGCACCAGATTTAGGTTCTGGCGCTGAAAAGTTTGCGAGTTCAAATCTCGCCTTCCGCATAGTTATATAATAATATTGAAAAATTTATTTTGATGTAAATTTGGGGTATAGCCAAGAGGTTACGGCACCGGTTTTTGATACCGGCATCCCTGGTTCGAATCCAGGTACCCCAGATAAAACATTATGTGTACTATGGTTTATATAAAAATACTTTTTAATAATTATTGGTATATTATATGAATATCTTGTTTTATTTTAATAATTATAAATTAGATAGTTAAATTGCATAATTTGTATAATTATAATTAATTTATCTAAAAAAAATGAAAAAATATTATTTGTAATAAATAATTTTTAATGTATTGTTGGAGAATATATGTTTGATACGTTAAAAAAATCTGTAGCTATATCTGCTATAAATTATATACCAAAAAATTCTATTATTGGAATTGGATCAGGTTCTACAGTAAATTTTTTTATTAAAGAGCTATCATTTATTTCTCATTCTATTCAAGGAGCTGTACCTAGTTCTTCTGTATCGGAAGCTTTATTAAAAAAATTTAATATTCCGATTGTTGATTTAAACACACTTACATCACTTGATATTTATATTGATAGTGCAGATCAAATAAATTACTCTATGGAAATGATAAAAGGTGGTGGAGGCGCTCTAACTAGAGAAAAAATTATAGCTTCTGTTTCAAAAACATTTTTATGTATAGTAGATCAATCAAAATATGTAAAAAAATTTGATAATTTTCCTGTTCCTGTCGAAGTTATCCCTATATCACTTAATAGTGTCTCTAGGGAAGTAGTGAAATTAGGAGGAATACCTGAATATAGAAAAAATTTTATTACAGATAATGGTAATTACATTATTGATATGCATAATTTATGTATTAACAACTCTGTTTTTTTAGAAAAACATATAAATAACATACCTGGTGTTGTATCTGTAGGATTATTCTGTATAAGGAAGGCAGATTTATTATTAGTTAGCTACGTTAATAAAGTAGATAAAATATCTTTATGAGATAGATAATAGATATATTGACTTTATCTATTCAAAATAGATTACCAGATAATATTATACATTTTTTTAAAACTGATTATTCATAGAGAATCATTTATGTCATCAAAATCTATTGATATAGAAGTTTTTGGACGGTTCATACGTGTTAATTGTCCTGATAAAAATTCTTCAGATTTATATTATTTAGCAAATATTTTAAATAAAAGATTAGAAGATTTAAAAGAAAAAACAGGAGTTTCTAATATAGAACAATTGATTTTTATCACCGCTTTAAATATATGTTATGAGCTAGAAGTAGAAAAACATAAGTCTGTTCATTGTATTAAACATATAAAATCGCGAATGTTGGTTTTAAACGAAATGATTGATTCGGCTTTAAATTCTAAATAAATATTTTAAATGTTGTTATTTAATTTACTAGTATAAATAATACTTAGATATATTATATGTCTCCTAAGTGTACTTGTAATGCAGTTATTGCAGCAATACTAGCTGTTTCTGTTCGTAATATTCTAGGCCCTAAAGATACTTTTAAAAAGTTTTTTTCTTGTGCATATTTTTTTTCATATTCATCAAATCCTTTTTCTGAACCTATTAATATAAAAACGTTTTTATATTTATTAGGAATATTAGAAATTTTATTTGTAGCTTTTGGATCAAAAATAATTTTAGTGGATGTCGAATTTATACTGTCACACCATTGATATATTGTAGTGGGTGTATTTAATTTTGGTACAATATTTCTTAAAGATTGAGTGCATGCAGAAATAATTATTTTTTTCCAATGATGTATTTTTTTGAATGTTTTTTTTTCAGATTTTTTTTTTTTAGATATTATCGGTGTAATAGTATGAATGCCTAGTTCTACCGATTTTTCAATTGTCACACTCATTCTTTTAGATACACATTGTCCTAAATGAATTTTTATTGGAGATTCTTTATCGTCTATTTTTTTTTTAACTATTTTCAATAAAATATTTTTTTTTTTTACTTCTAATATTTTAGATATAAATATATAATTTGTATTATTAAATACATGTATTATATCACCTATACGTAATCTAATAACATTTATACAAAAATGTATCATATTTTTTTTTAATTTAATAACTGTATTAATTTTTATTGATTTATTGAAATATATTCTAGGAATATACAAAAGATAAAATCCTATTTTTTATAAAAATTATGTTGTTTAAAACACTAATTGATTTTTTTATGTACATAAAAAAATATTATTTATGCATCCGGAAGGATTTGAACCTCCAACCTCTCGGTTCGTAGCCGAGTGCTCTATCCAACTAAGCTACGGATGCATATGCACTGTTATTATGGTGAGAGAGGGATTTGAACCCTCGATGCAGATTAATACATACTCCTTTAGCAGGGGAGCGCCTTAAACCGCTCGGCCATCTCACCAATATATTAAATATATAAAAAATATATATAACTATATTACTTTTTTTATAAAATAAGTCAAATGAAATTTTAGTAGTATGCTTAATAATTATCATCTTTTTGATGTTTTGATCATATAATATCGCTTACATATAGCAACTTATTTTTATTTAAAAAATACTATTAAATTTTAATGTTTTTTAAAATAAAAAAATATTTTACTGTATTTTGAGTATTTACAAAATACAGTAACGTTTATTTTTTATTTTTTTCGCACGATTTTTTTTTCTATCTGAATTTTTTTATATATTTCTTCTCTATGTACAGATATTTTTTTAGGAGCATTAATTCCTACACGAATTTGATTTCCTTTAATTCCTAAAATTGTTACAGTTATTTCATCGCCGATCATTAGTGTTTCGCCAATTCGACGAGTTAAAATAAGCATTTTTCTCATTCCTTTCGAGAAACAAAATATATATTTTGTTTTTTTTAAGTATATTAAAATAAATAAAATAATATATATATTATTTATAAACTTGTTCTTTATAACATAAATATTATTTGTATACATTATTTTTATATACATGTTTTATGATTTTTTTTTTGATTTTTTTTATTTCTGTAGGTGTGATGTTTTTGTTGTTTAGTTTTCCTTTGACAATATTTTTATTTCCTCCTCCTGTTCCGGATAATAAGGACAGCATTATATTCATAATATCTACTGCATTTATATATTGAATTATGTTGTTAGTAACACTAATTAAAAATCTTGTTATTGAGGTATTTTTGTTAATTAATATCATAATAACGGATTCTTTTTTTTGTTTAATAATATCAGATATATTTGTAAGCATGGTATATTTTAAATGAGATATATATGAAACAATTATTGATATATTATTAATGATATATGCTTTTGACATTAGATTTTTAGATATTTGCAAAATATTTTGATTTGTTAGGTCTTTTTTTTCCTTTTCTATGCAATGAATTTTTTTTACTAAATTTTTTATTGATTTGTATGTATCATTTGAGTTATTGTTTAATAATTTTTTTATTTTTTTTTCTTTTTGTGTTTTTTTTTGAATATAAAGTATTACATTTATACCTGTAATTGCAGTAATACGTTTTATTGAATTTCCAATATTTTTATTTTTAATAATTTTAAAACATCCAATTTTTCCAGTAGATTTATGATGAGTACCGCTACATAATTCAATAGAAAAATTATTAATACAGATCATACGAACGGTATTTTTATATTTTTTAGATGATAAATATACGGCTTTATATTTTTTTGCTCGAGAAAATGATGTAATAATAGCATTTATTTTGATGTTCTTTTGAATTTTTTTGTTTATTATGATTTCTAATTTCTGAATATCTTTTTCTGTAATGTTATTATTACAAATAAAATCGAATCGAAAATATTCATTATTGATATATGATCCTTTTTGAATTACATTTAATCCAAATTTTTTAATTAATGCAGCATGTAATAAGTGTAAAGCGGTGTGGTTAGATTGTATTTTTTTTCTTTTATTGACATCTATTTTTGCAACTACATTTTTTCCTACATGTAATATACCTTTTTCAAGATATCCTTGGTGTGCAATAAAATTTCCGTTTTTTTGTGTATCATGAACTATAAACTTTCCTTTTTCATTGGTTATTGTTCCTGAATCTCCTATTTGTCCGCTAGATTCACCATAAAAAGGTGTTATGTCTAATACTAGTGTTCCTATGCATTTTTCAGATAAACATAAAACAGATTGATTTTTATAAATAATTTGAGTGATTTTAGATTTTTTTACATATTCGTAATATCCATCAAAAATAGATTTTTTGGTAACGTATATTAAACATGAATTATTTTGGATTTTTTTTATGTTTTTTTTTTTTTGCTTTTTTTTATTTGATTCTATAATTTGATTAAGTTTTTGAAAATTAATAGATATTTTTTTTTCTTTACAAATATCTTGTGTAATTTCTATTGGTAGTCCAAATGTTTCGTATAAATGAAATATTTTTTTTTCACATAATTTTTTATTTTGATTAACAATAATTTCTTTTTTTAATTTATGCATTCCTATTTTTAATATGCGATAAAATTGTTGTTCTTCAGACAATAATGTTTTTTTTATAAAATTAATGTTGGAAGAAATATTGAAGTCTAAATCCATTTGTTTCATGCTATTAATTATAAATTCAGATAATTTATAAAAAAAAGGTTTATGTAAGCCTATAAAATATCCATGACTTAATACCCGTCTAATAATTCTTCTTAATACATAACTTCTTCCTTCATTTCCAGGAATTACTTTTTCTGAAATTAGACAAGTTGCTGTTCGTATATGATCTGCAATAATTCTTAACGAAATATAGTTATATGACTTGATTTTTATATTTTTTTTAATAAATTGTATTAATTTAATAAAATTATCTGTTTCATAACTTGAAGAAACATTTTGTAAAACTGCTGATATACGTTCTAAACCCATACCTGTATCTACTGAAGGAATCGGTAATTCAATTAGTTTATTAGATTTAGTTTGATTGAATTGCATAAAAACTAAATTCCAAATTTCTACACAATATTTTTTTAGTTCGTCATGATTTTTGATTGTGTTGTTTTTTTTTCTTGTATCGTAAAAAATTTCAGTACATGGACCGCACGGACCTGAATTTCCCATTTTCCAAAAATTATTAGAATGATATTCTATATTATTTTTATCATATATTGTAATTAAATGATTAGGTTTAATTTTAATTTTATTTAACCAAATATTTTTTGTTTCAATATCATTATAGTAATACGTAATCCATATTTTTTTTTTTGACATATTTAACCAATTTTTGTGAGTCAAAAATTCCCATGCATACACAATAGATGTTTCTTTGAAATATTCTCCAAAACTGAAATTTCCGAGCATTTCAAATAAAGTATGATGATATGGTTCATATCCTACTTTATTAAAATCGTTATGTTTTCCTCCTGTTCGAATACAATATTGAGAGCTAGTATAAGATGAGGTGTGGTTTTTTTTGTATCCTAAATATATTTCTTTGAATTGGTTCATTCCAGCATTTGTAAATAATAAAGTATTATCATTTTTAGGTATTAAAGAACCGCTTTTAACAATAATATGGTTTTTTTCTTTAAAAAATTGTAAAAATAAAGATCGTATTTTATCAGTTTTCATATAGTTTCTACCTAAAAATATAATTAAAGAAAAGAATATGATTTTTTTATATAAATAAAAATATTTAATATTGTCAAAGATGTATTTTATACGTCATTTTTTCTTTCAATCTGATATTTGAATTTTTTTACTATAATAAATTATATTTTATATATAGAGATGATTTTTTTGATTTTTTTGTGAATATAAAAATATCTAATTTTAATATATTTTTATGTTAAAATATAATAGTTATTTTTTATTTTTTAAAAATACAAAATTTAGCGAGCGTATTATGCCTAAAACATTCAAATTAAAATTTATATCTACTTTATCAAAATTAAAGTCTTATAGATTGGACAAAATTTTAGTTCAAAAGATTTCTTCAGTATCTCGTTCATGTATAAAAAAATGGATTTTATCAGGATGTATATCCGTAAATAATGTTGTTGTGACTATTCCAAAAAAAAAATTTTTTTTAATGATGTAATTTTTGTGTGTGTTAATAAAAATTTTAAATTTGTTGAAATAAAAAAAGAAAATATATCATTAAATATTATTTTTGAAGATTCTGAGATATTGATAATTAATAAACCATCTAATTTTGTTGTTCATTTGGGATACGGAAATATGTCTGGGACATTATTGAATGCTTTAATTTTTCATTTTAAAAATAATTCTAGTTTACCTAGAGCAGGTATAGTTCACAGATTAGATAAAAATACCTCAGGTTTATTGGTTGTAGCCAAAACAATTTTTACATATAATTATCTAGTTAATTTGTTTAAAAAACGTGAAATTATTAAAGAGTATGATGTTATTGTGATTGGGAGAATTAAACAAAGTGGAAGTATTAATTATCCAATTAAAAGGAATATTTATCGTCGAACTATTATGATGATTGGTAGTGGAGGAAAAAAAGCAATTACTAACTATACAGTTATTACTAGATTTAGAAATTATACATATGTTCGTGTACAAATAAAAACAGGTAGAATGCATCAAATCAGAGTACATTTTTCTTCTATATCGCATCCAATATTTGGAGATAGTACATATTCTAAAGGTATAAAATATAATTTACTAGGATATTCTGAGAAAACACGTAAATTTTTATGTAAATTTTCTAGACCATCTTTACATTCTAGAATGTTACGTTTTATACATCCTATAACCAATGAATTACAAACCTGGACAGCTAGTCCTCCTTTAGATATGGTACATTTACTAACATTATTATACTGTGAAGATATGGTATAATTAATATATATTTTTTATATAATTCTATAAATAGAATTTATAGAAACCCGTTTTATGTGCTATAAAAATATTTTTATCGATAAATTAAACAATTTAATGTTAATATTCTCAATATTTGACTATATTAAGAATGTTTTTTATACAAGTAATTAAGTAAATATATGTTGAATAATAAAAAAAATTCTAGTTATTTTTTTGTATCAAATATTATTAACAAAGAGGTATTACATACTCCTTTAATTAATTATATTTCAATTGCTTTAAAAAATTATTTTTCACTAGTTATTAAAAAAAATGATAATAATTTATATCAACGGTTTTTATCTGAAATAGAAAAACCATTATTTGACAGTATAATGCAATATACTAGAGGTAATCAGACGCAAGCTGCTTTAATTTTAGGAATTAATCGTGGAACATTAAGAAAAAAACTTAACTTGTATTATAAAAATAAAAAATTTAACAGATAATACTTTCCATCTTCTTAATTGCACAATTGTTTTTTCTTTTTTACATTTTTATTGTGTAATAAAATTTTTACAGATGTATTTAATGCACATATGTATCCTTCAGTTCCAAAGCCCGATATAATTCCGTATGATATATCTGATATCCAGGAATGTGAGCGAAAATTTTCTCTAGAAAAAATATTGGAAATATGAATTTCGAAAAATGGAATTTGTATTGCTAATAAAGCGTCTCGAATAGATATGCTGGTGTGAGCAAAAGCACCTGGATTAATTAAAATAAATTGTATTTTTAGTAACTTGCTCTCATGTATTTTTTCTACTATTTTGTGTTCTGCGTTAGATTGGAAATCGTATAATTCAACATTTAATATTTGAGCTATATTTTTTGTTTTTTTTATAATCTCAGATAATGTATCTGAACCGTAAATTGTTGGTTCTCGAGTTCCTAATAAATTTAAATTAGGTCCGTTAATTAATAATATTTTAAATTTTTGATTCATATATAACCTCATTTTGTATAAATTTTAGTAAAAATAACAATAATATTTATAATATAATAACATTTAATAATAATATTATGTAATTATTTATAATAATTGTTATCATATTTTGAAAAATATAAATAATATGTTTATAAATGTATTACAAGATTGTTATAAAAATATTTTTATGATATTTAAACTGATATAAATATTAAGAGATTTCTGATAATGATAAATAGATTATTAAATAAATATAATCTTAATAAAAATAATGTTTTTTTTTTGTTAGATAATATGCTAGAAAATAAAGTTGATTTCGGAGATATATATTTTCAACTAAAGGAACAAGAGGTATGGGTTTTAGACAATAAAATTATTAAACAAGGATCTTATTTTTATGATAATGGTGTTGGAATACGAGCAGTAAAAAATATTTCTACTAGTTTTTCTCATACTAATTTAATTACATTAAAAAATTTAATTAGTTTTACTGACACAGTTTGCAATATGGTTGTTCACACTAAAAATAATGTTATAAAAAAACAATTATATTCAAATTCTACTAATATATATCCGCAATGTAATCCTATTAATAATGATTATATTGAAAAAAAAATTTATATTTTAAATTATATTGATCAATTAGCTAGACAACAAGACAATCGGGTCACTGATGTTTATGCTGTGTTAACCTGTGAATATGAAGAAATTATAGTAGGATCGACTGATAATCGATTATTATCAAGTGATATTCGTCCGTTGATTCACATTACTATTCAAGTAATAGTAGAGCAAAACAATAATAGAGAAAAAGGAACAAGTGGAGGAGGAGGTAGATTTAAAATTGATGAATTTTTTAAAAAAAATACTAATAAAGGGATATTAATAGATATTTGGATTAAAGAAGCAGTCCGTATAGCAATTGTTGCTCTATTTGCAAAATTATCACCATCTGGTTCATTTCCTGTAATTTTAGGTCCTGGTTGGCCAGGAATTTTATTTCACGAAGCAGTAGGACATGGATTAGAAGGAGATTTTATTCGTAAAAAAACTTCTGTATTTTCTAAAAAACTGGGACTTAAGGTTGCTTCTACTCTATGCACAGTTGTAGATAATGGAACATTATATAGTAAACGAGGTTCCATTAATATTGATGATGAAGGAGTTCCTGGTCAATATAATATTTTAATTAAAAACGGAATTTTAAAATCTTTTTTACAGGATAAATTAAACGCACATATCATGAATAAAAAAAGTACAGGTAATGGTCGAAGAGAGTCATATGCACATTTACCTATGCCTCGTATGACTAATACATATTTATTAGCTGGTAAGGATACTCATTCTGATATTATCAATAGTGTTGAGTATGGTATTTATGCTGTTAATTTTAGTGGAGGTCAAGTAGATATTACATCAGGAAATTTTGTATTTTCTACTTCTGAAGCATATCTAATTAAAAAGGGTAAAATTGTTCATCCTATTAAAGGAGCTACATTAATTGGATTAGGTACAGAAGTAATGCAATCTATATCTATGGTGGGAGATAATTTACATATGGATGAAGGAGTAGGAAATTGTGTAAAAAACGGACAGAATATCCCAGTAAGTGTTGGTCAACCAACTATTAAAATAGATCAGTTAACAATTGGCGGAACATGTTAAATATATAGTATATATATACGTTGTGCAGTCAATTTTTTGTATTCTGACTGCATGATTGATAAAAGATAAATTATTGTTTATGTAATTTGTAGTATGTGTATGCATTTAGAATTGTTTTTTTTAGTTTAAACGTTCTTTGATTCGTGCAGATTTTCCAGTTCGATATCGTAAGTAATATAATTTTGATTTTTTTACTAATCCTTTTTTTATAACACTTATTTCATATACATTGGGTGAATGCACTAAAAATTTTCTTTCTACGCCTTCACCGTTAGATATTTTTCGAACCGTAAATGAAGAATTGAGATTTCTGTTTCTTTTTGCAATTACAATTCCTCCAAAAGATTGCAGGCGTTTTTTGTTACCCTCTAATATCCATAGTTTAACAATAACTGAATCACCTGAATTAAAAGATGGAATATTTTTTTTTTTATATTTATTTTCTAAAGCATGAATATAATTGTTCATATTTTACATATCTCATATAATTAATGCGTACTAATGTAATTTTTTTGATTATATTAACATTTTAATGTATTTACTTTTCTAAAAAATTTGGTTTTTTTATTAAAGTATTTTTTAATGACTGCTGTAATCTCCATTTTTTTATTTTTTTGTGATTTCCTGATAATAGAATTTTAGGTACAACAATATTATTTATTTTTTTTGGCCGCGTATAATGCGGACAATCTAATAGATTTTTAGAAAAAGTTTCATTTAATAAAGAATTTTTATTATTTAATACTCCCGGCAGTAATCGTGTAATAGAATCAATAAATATCATAGCTGGTAATTCTCCCCCAGTCAGGATATAATTGCCTATAGACCACTCTTCATCGACTTGAGTACGTATAAATCGTTCATCAATACCACGGTAACGACCACAAATAAATATTAAATGTTCTACTTTAAGAAAATATTGAATATTTTTATAATTCAATAATTTTCCTTGTGGAGACAAGTAAATTACAACACTGTTTTTTTTGTACATTTTTTTTATTTTTGTAACCGCATTAAACAATGGTAAAAACATGAATAACATTCCAGAACCCCCACCGTAGATTTTATCGTCTACTTTCTTTCTTTTGTTTGTACTAAAGTTTCTTAGATTAAAAATGTTAATGTTAATTATTTTATTTGTAATAGCGCGATTAATAACTCCATATTTAAATATATTATTAAACATTTTTGGAAAAATTGTAACAATACTGAATTGCATCATTTTTATCTTCTTAAATAAATCTACATCTATTTACACAGACTCCAATTAACAATAATTATTTTTTTTTTTATATCTATTTTTTTGATAATTTTAGGCTGTATAAACGGAACATATATGTTTTTATTTTTCTTAGAATTAAATATGTTTAAGATATTATAAATCTTATTATCTAATATTTGTTTTACTGAACCTATTAGTTCTTTTTTTTCATTAAAGATTTTACATAATAAAATATTATTCCAATAATATTCATTTTTTTGTAGTTTAGGTAACTGTATAGATTTTATTAGTATATTTTGTTTAGCCATCAAATAAGCTTGTGTTCTATCATGCAAATGATCTAATTTTACTAAAAAGTTATTTTTATGTTTTTTATATCTAATAATATCTTTTTCATATACATATATATTTGATTTTTCTAATTTCCATGGCAAATAACGAAAAATATTTTCTTTTTTTTCTGTAAATGAATGGATATGTATCCATCCTAAAATTCCATATGGATTTCCTATTTTTCCAATAATAATCATAATTTATAATAATTCTATTTATTAGATATATTTTTTACATATTCTATTAATAATTTTTTAAACCGTAATGATTTTTGAGCTCCTTTTTTTATCCAAAAGTCAACTCTATCAATAGATAAATTTATTTTTTTTTCATTTTTTTTAGAAAAGGGATTAAAATATCCGATACGCTCAATAAATTTTCCATTTCGAGAAGATCTTATATTAGATACTACAATTTGATAAAATGGTTTTTTTTTGGCTCCGTGTCTTGCTAGTCTAATCTTTATCATACAATTTTCTCTTATATTAAAAAAATCTATTTTAGATATTTAATTTATTTTTATAGTATAACAAATATAATTTATATTATTTTATCAGATAATTTTTAATTTTTTCAAATATTTTGTTATTTTTATTGTTTTTGATTTTTTTCATGATGTTTTTCATGTTTTCGAACTTTTTTAAATAAATATTAATTTCTTGTATTGTAATCCCAGATCCTTTAGAAATTCTTTTTTTTCTAGAATATTTTATAATGGAAGGTGTTTTTTTTTCTTGTTCCGTCATAGATTGAATCATAGCTTCAATTTGTATAAAAGATTTTTCATCAATATTATTTAACATAGAGTTATTATTAATAATATTAATAGGTAATTTATGTATTAATGATTCAATGCTTCCTATTTTTTTAATTTGTTTTATTTGTATTAAGAAGTCATTTAGATTAAAAGTATCTCCTTTGTTAGTAGTTTTTTTTATTAAGTTTAGTTCTTTAGTTTTGATTTTATTTTGAATATCATCTATTAAAGATAATACATCTCCCATACCTAAAATTCTTTTAGCAATTCTTTCGGGATGAAAAATTTGTAAATCATAAATTTTTTCTCCAATACCAATGTATTTAATTGGAATGTTTGTTAAAGACCGAACTGATAATGCTACTCCGCCTCGTGTATCACTATCTAATTTCGTTAATATTATTCCTGATAATGTAAATATTTTACTAAATTTTTTAATTGCATTAACAGAATCTTGTCCAGTCATAGAATCTATAACAAACAATGTCTCATGTGGTTTGATATAATTTTGTATTTCTTCTATTTCTTTTATTTTGGAATGATTAGTATGTATTTGTCCAGCTGTATCTATTAATAAAACGTCGTATTTTTTTTTTTTTGCTATAACAATTGCTGATTTAATTATTTTTATGATTTTTTGATTACGGTTTGATTGAAAAAAATTAGCTTTAGTTTTTTGTATCAATCTTTTTAATTGTAAAATAGCCGCGGGTCTATATATATCAATAGATACTACTAGTATTTTTTTTTTATATTTTTTTGATAACAAATGAGCTAATTTAGCAGTACTAGTTGTTTTACCGGATCCTGGTTGTCCAATAATAGTACAAATAGTTAATTGATTTGATAAAAAATTAAAAAAATAACTTTTCCTTCCCATGATCTCAGTTAATTCACATAAAACTATTTTTATTAAATTTTGACTAGGGCTAAAATTTTTATTTATGTATGCTTCTGATATTTTTGATTTTATTTTATTTAGAAATAAGTTTACAGTTTTTAATGATACATCTGCATCTAATAAAGCTGTTTTTATTTTTCGTAAGGTTTCTTTAATTTTTTTTTCTTTTAAGTGACTTTGATGCGAAATATTTTCAAAAATATTAGTTATTTTTTTTGTTAGATTATTAAACATAATTATAATAAATATCCTTGTATTAGTAATATCTTGATGCAATAAAATAAAAATTTTTAGTTATAAAAATTAAATATTAAAATTAATCAAATTAGTTTAGTTATATTTTTTTTCCAATAGGGTAACAACCTAAAATTTTTATATTTTTTGTATATTTTTTTATAGTGTATAAAGTTTCTTGTACGATATCAGAATATATGTTTTCTGTTATTTCTAGGAGATATGTCGTTGTTAATTTGTCAGCTGTTTTTTGTTCTAAAACTGTTTTGGTTATCTTGATTTTTTTTTTTTTGAATGTTTTTCTTATTTTAATAATATTTTCTTGAGTATTATATAATGTCATAAGAATGGTAGTTTTAACTGGAATTGTTTTTTTTATTTTTTGTTTTTTTTTAGAAATTAATATAAATCTAGTCACATTATTGTTTATATTAGAAATATTAATAGCTATTTTTTGTAAGTTGTAATAAGAACCACCTGCAGAACTTCCAATAACAGCAACGGTTTTTTTGTTTTCTTGAGAAAGTTTTTTCATACCTTCAGAAGTGCTGTTAAAGTACTTTTTTTTCCATTCTGGAAATTTTCCTAAAAATATACTACATTGTTTAAATGGTTGTATATGACTATATACTTTTTTAATATTATAAAAAAAACAATTTTTTATTGTAAATAAATGATGTTGAATTGTTGCATAAATTTCTTTTATTATATATATTTCATTTTGTTTTTTGAGTATCTCGTATACTTCTGGAATGATTCCTGATATTCTATTTTCAAAAGGTAATAGTGCTGCGTGACAACGATGATTATTTAAAGATTCGATAATGGAATTAAAATCAGTATGTGCATATGGAAGAAAAAAATTTTTGTTATTTTTAGAGAAATTATTAAAAACTTCTGATGAATATGAACCAATTGGACCCAAATAAGCACAAAAAAGTTTTTTAGGATTTTTTTTTATTTTTTTTTTGTATTTTTTTTGAATGAGAATTGAGTTATTAACAATTATTTTAAATATTTTTTGTACGAATTCCGGATTTACTTTGTTTTTTTGACTTAATTGATGTAAATTATGAAATAATTCTATTTCACGATTTTTGTCTCGAATATCAAGCTTATTATATATTTTATTCTGTAAAATATTTATAGATAAAGATTCTCGAGATGATAATAATTTAATTATTTTATAATCAATATTATTAATACTTGTTCTTAACAAGGACAATGTTTTTTTTTTATTCATGGTATTAACTCTAATTTAATTGGTTTAAAAGATTTAGTTATAAATAAAATTTTATAAATATTAATTTCATATATACATAATATTTATATTGATTTTTATATATTAAATAAATAGATTTTTTAATTTTCCGATCATACATTAAGGTAAATTTATTATGAAAAGTTTTTCAGCTAAATCAGATAAAATTATAAAATCTTGGTATTATGTTGATGGAACGAATAAAATTTTAGGTCGTTTTGCAACTAAAATATCTACACTTTTACGAGGTAAACATAAACCCGAGTACACCCCCCATATAGATACAGGTGATTATATCATAGTTATAAATGCATCGAAAATAATTGTTACGGGAAAAAAATCAATTAATAAATTTTATTATCATCACACAGGATATGTAGGTGGAATAAGGAAATATACTTTTCAATATATGCTTTTACATCATCCTGAAAGAATACTTGAAAGAGCTGTTAAAGGAATGCTTCCAAAAGGTTCTCTTGGTAGATCAATGTTTAAAAAATTAAAAGTATTTCCTTTGCATAAACATAATTTAAGTGCACAAAAACCAGTTTTTTTAAGTATTTAATATACATAAATATTAGGATATTATATTATGTCTGAGTATATAAATTATGGTACAGGTCGTCGTAAGTCTTCTTCTGCGCGCGTTTTTTTACGTAAAGGAAAAGGAAAAATTTTTATTAATAAATGTTCTTTGAAAGAATATTTTGGTAGAAAAACAGCTTGTATGATTGTTGAACAACCTCTAAATTTAGTAAATATGTTAAATATATTTGATTTTTATATTACTGTTAAAGGCGGCGGAATATCTGGTCAAGCGGGAGCGATTCGTCAAGGTATTACTCGTGCTTTAATACAATACGATAATACATTACGAGGAGTGTTACGTAAAGAAGGTTTTGTAACACGTGATTCAAGGCAAGTGGAACGTAAAAAATATGGTTTTCGTAAATCTAGAAAAAAAACTCAGTTTTCTAAAAGATAGTGATTTTTTCTAGTAAAGAAATCCCGGTATATTTAATCCGGGTTTCTTTATAATTAAAATTGAAATGTATATAAAATATGTTTTTTTGTTTACTTCCGATTTCACAGTCTTTTTTATAGAAATAGATTTTTTTAAAAATATAAAATAAAATTTATATATTGTGTTTATATAAATACCGAATAATATTTTTAGAGAGATGTTTAATTCCAATATTATTTTTAGCTGAAATAAAATAACATTTTTGACGATGATGTATTTTTTTGTTTATAAGACTTTTAATCTTACTTATTTTTTTTTCTGTTAAAATATCAATTTTATTAAAGATTAACCATCGAGGTATTTGAAATAGTGATTTATTAAAATTTTTAAGTTCTTGTAAGATAACGTATCTAATCTTGTTAAAGTTATTTTTTTTAATGGTAGTGATATCGATAATATGTAATAGTAATTTACAACGAGATAAGTGTTTTAAGAATTTTATTCCTAAACCTATTCCTGAAGATGCTCCTTGTATAATACCTGGTATATCGGCAATGATAAATTTTTTTTTTTTTATTTCTACTGTTCCTAATATTGGATGTAAGGTTGTAAACGGATAATTATCTATTTTTGTTTTAGCATTAGATATTGTGCTGGTTAGAGTAGATTTTCCAGAATTTGGAAAACCTAATGTTCCAATATCCGCAATTAATAACAACTCCAGTATAATAATTTTATATTCTCCTGACGAACCTTTTGTATGTTTTCTAGGAGCTTGGTTAGTAGATGATTTGAAACGAGTATTCCCTAAACCGTGCCAACCACCTTTAGCAATAAGAATTTTTTGATTTTTATTCTGTATGTCTACTATTGTCTCCTTAGTTTCAAAATCTATAACTCTTGTCCCTAAAGGGACGCGAATGAGTGTGTCCTTTCCTTTTTTTCCAGAACTTTTTGTGCTAAATCCATTTTTTCCATTCTCTGCACAAAATGTTTTTTTAATGCGATAATCAGTTAATGAATTCATATTTAAATCAGATATTATCCAAACGTTTCCTCCGTCACCTCCATCACCTCCGTCAGGTCCTCCTTTAGGAATGAATTTTTCTCTTCTAAAGCTCGTACATCCATGCCCTCCATTTCCAGCAGATACATGAATTATAACTGAATCAACAAATTTCATATTATATCTCTCTTTGACAGAATATTGTGTTAATATAAAACGCTTTTGTTGATTTTATTTAAGTAAATATTTCGTGTTATTCTTTTATTACATTTACGTATGTTTTTTTCGGAAAACCTTTTTTTTCAAACTTAACTAGTCCGTTTATTATAGAAAATAATGTGTGATCTTTGCCGCATTTTACATTATATCCTGGATGGAATTTAGTTCCTCTTTGTTTAAGAAGAATGTTTCCTGGATATACACGTTCACCTCCAAATTTTTTAATACCTAGTCTTTTTGAATGAGAATCTCTGCCGTTCCGAGAAGAACCACCTGCTTTTTTATGAGCCATGTTTATACCTTATAGTGTAGGATTTTTATATTTTATGTTGTTTATCTTAATATCTGTGTAATGCTGTCTATGTCCTTGATTTTTTTTATAATGTTTACGACGATTAAATTTTATAATTTTTATTTTTTTATTTCTTCCGTGTTTATGTATTAATCCCTCTACATAAATGTTATGTAGTATAGGTTGTCCAATAGATATTTTTTTATTATCGGATAATAATATTATTTTTTTAAACACTATTGTTTTTCCAATATTTATATTAATTTTATCTAATCTAATTATGTCACCACATTTTGCTTTATATTGTGTATCACGGTCTAAAAATATAACATACATAATTTTTTCTCTAAAAATATTATAGGTTAATAATAAAATTTTTTTTGTGAAGATATATATCTAAATTTTTAATATTTTTGATATTTAATTTTTTATAAAAATCAAAAATTAAAATGTATTTTTTAAAAATTAAATGATACTATAATTATACAAAAATTATATTTACTTTTATAAAAATTTTTATTATCAGAATTAATTGTATACGTATAAAAGAAAATAAACTTATTTTGTATGCAGAAATTATTTTAGTAAAATTTTTATATTTAATATTTTTTAATATAAAAATTCATTTGTAAAATTTTAAATTTGTTTTTTTAAAGATATATATAATATATACATGTATATAAACATATGATTGATATCATCATATAACAAAATATTGATTATTTTTAAAATAAAATTATAAAATGTATAGTTTAAGTATTAAAAATATAAATATAATTTTTTATAAAAATTTTTTTGAACAAAAAAAATATTTTATTAAAAATATTTTTTATATGTTAAATAAATAATAATATAAAATTTTATAAGATATTTTATGTTAATATTTAATTTTATTATGAATGATTATTTGTAATCTGTACACATTTTGCATTTTTAATTGATTTTTTTATAAATTTTATTTATAAGCGTGATTTATTTTTCATTAAATTTTTTTTGATCCCACTCAGATACAGTATACGCTTGAATTTGTACTGCATGAATTTCTTTAGTTAAAAAGTATGGCATTAATATTTTGTATATAGATTTTTGCCGTTTTAATGAATTCATTCCTATAAAAGAATTTCCTATAGCAGTAATTAAAAAATGATTGTTATGGTTTGATATTAATACTTTTTTTAGATTTAATTGATTTTTAATGGTATTTTGGATTTTATCTAACTGCATTTTTTACTCTATAATTAAATATTGGTTGATATAAAAATTAATTTTTATTAGATTTTACTATCTTTGTGTATGCATGTAATTATATTACAAATTTAATCATATTTATAAAATAAATTGTGTTTATATAATTTTTATAAAAAATATTTTTATTGGTAATTTTGTTTTTAAAAAAATTATTTTAATAATATATTTCAAATTCTTGTTTATTTTATTACTTAATAATAAATTATTTACCTGCAGTCACTTTTCTTTATATTTTTTATGAAAAATTTTTATTAAATAGTTTTTTTTAAAAAAAAAAAACATATATAATTATGTTATATATAATATAATATTTACATAGTATCATATACTAGATATGATTTATAATATTTTTATATGGTTTATTTTTACAATGACATCATAATACACAAATTATGTATATAAATTACATTTTATTTTTTATGTTAATGTAAAGGAGTGATGGGCTTGTTTAAAAAAGTTCCAATGACATTACGAGGTTTTAATAGACTTAAATCTGAATTAAATAAGTTAAAATATATTACGCGACCATCGATTGTAGAAGCAATTGCTAATGCTCGTCAATTAGGTGATTTGAAAGAAAATGCAGAGTATCATGCAGCTCGCGAAGAACAAAGTTTTTGTGAAAACAAAATTGGTGAAATTGAAAATAAGTTATTATGCGCAGAAATTATTGATGTTACAAAGATACCTTT